>CABQWP010000001.1 GCA_902467875.1 uncultured Collinsella sp.
GCCGTCGGCGGTTTCCGTGTTGGCTGCGCTGGTGCCGGTGGATGTTGCGGTGTTGTCCTCTACGGTACCTGCTGCCGCATTTGTGTTGGTGCCGGTTTCCGCCTTGTCTGTGTCGCTGTTCGTGTCGGCGGATTGCGCCTGCTGCTCTGCGGTTGCCTGAGGTTGGGTGACTTCCGCAATGGCTGCCATGGGCATCGTCGCGCCGACCATGGACGTGCACGCGATCGCGCAGAGCAGGTAGTAAAGGGGTCGTTTCATAGCGGAGCCTCTCGGTGAGCAGCCAATTGGGTTCGAAGGCAGCTCCAGGCCAGCACTCCGCACATATTTTGTTGCGGTTTATTTTACGGGAACACCAGTCAACATCAGCGAACTTTCTGGGGGAATGTTGGGGTGGGGGAGAGGGAGCGGGCTCGCTTTAGTCCCCGGCGGCGTTCTGACCTGTGCTGGGTTGGCTATACGCGATGCTGAATCTTCAACATGAGGCCGTCTTGCGCCTCTTCGAGGCTCGGCACTGAGGCCTTCCAGGAAAAGTCTGCGAGGCTGCTGTCTAGTTTATTGCGGCTTACGACCGGGCAATAAGCGGGCGTCTCAACATGTTGGTCAAGCAAAATCTTTTGTTAATTTCGAACAGGTATTCGATGTGGATGACTTTGTACCGGGCGAAAGCGATTGAGTCTAATTATGTTTTCATGCAGGTCAAGGGTGCTGTCTACAAGGGGATGAGCTGACTCGTAATTTCGCGTGAATAAGTTCCGCATTATTTTAGCTGCGTTTACCTGTTAAAACACAACATCTTGTGCTCATCATCAAAAAAGAATACAGGATATGGAACTGGCGAAGGGCTACAATTGAAACAACGAGAAGCGTCGTTTCCCCATTACAACCTAATTGTTCGGAAGGAGTCGGATGGAATAGTTGTCAAAATCGAGGCCATATTGATGGTCCATTAAATTTCTTTAGGGGCGTGTGCGCTTATTGGTCAACAGCAGTATGCGCCCCCGTTTGTTCAAATCATTTCCAAATAGCTCTTCTTCAAGAACCTGACACTTGCGTGGCGGGGTGGGTTAGTTTGTAAAAAATGCGAAGGATGGCTTTTGGATTCTTGGAGGTGCGTAATTATTGGCCAATAACTATCTAGATGATTTGCTTGGAAAAATCTCTGCTTACGATCTGTTCAATGTGCTCTTACCGGGTGCACTCGTAACATATTCCGTCAGTCAGATGCCGTTGGGCAGTTGTATCGACTGCTCTAACTGGCTGGCACTATTTGTGATGAGTTATGTTCTCGGTCTTATTGCGTCGCGGATTGGCTCTCTTTGCATTGAACCGTTGGTCCGCAAACTACAACCGACCGGAAAGCGGGACTATTCTGCCTTTGCATATGCTCAGAAACGCGATCCAAAGGTCGAGCAGCTCTTAATGATTTCAAATATGTATCGCAGCCTGGCGGGGGCCGGTGTCCTGCTCGTAATTATTCTGCTTGCATCATTGTTGCCGGAATCTCATCGGCTTCCAGCGGCGCTGTGCTCTTTTATCGCCTTATTTGTTGCCTCCTGGATCAAGCAGGAACGGTATGTAGAAAAACGAATCAACTTCAATCTTGAGGAGTGTGATAACCATGAGCGAGATTAAGTCTCTGTCCGTTGATAACGGCGACATGTTTTATATCAATCACAATACTGATAACTTCAGCATGATTGACTGTAATATTACCGATGAGCGTAAGTCGGAAATCCTTGATGAGGTCAAAAACCTTGCAGGGAAAAAGGGCGTCGTTCGTTTTATCAGTACGCATCCGGACCAAGATCATATTCAGGGTATTGAGTATCTTGATGAGCTCGGGCTTATTAAGAATTTCTATTACGTTGACAATAATGTCTCCAAGTCCACGGAGACTGAGAGTTTCAAAAAGTATAAAGATCTGAAGGAGTCGTCGTGCGCTTACAAAATATACAAGGGGTGTAAGCGCAAATGGATGAACGTTTCTGATGGTGAGCGCGGTTCTGCTGGGATTAGCGTCCTCTGGCCCGATGTGAATAATGAGACCTTCCGGGATGCTTTGCGGGATGCCGAAAGCTCTGATAAACCCAATAATATTAGTCCTGCGATTGTCTACTCTCTTGATGAAGGGGTCCGTGCGCTTTGGCTTGGTGACATGGAGAATGACTACATGGAGGCGATCGAAGATGACATTGCGCTTTCGCCTGTGGACATTCTTTTTGCGCCGCATCATGGACGGAAGTCCGGTCGCGTTCCTAAGACATGGTTGGATAAGCTGGACCCTCGGTTGATCGTTGTGGGAAAAGCTCCGTCAGACGAGCTTGAGTATTACTCGAATTACAACACTCTGACACAGAACAGCGCTGGCGATATTTTGTTCTGTTGCGAGGCCGGTAAGACTCACGTTTACGTTGGATCTCCTTCTTACAGTGTCAATTTTTTAGACCGAGACCCTAATGCATCGGTTGTGAAGGGTTCGCTGTATTATTTGGGCTCTTTTGATTGCGGTGACCGTTAGTCCTGCTGTCGTCTCGTTCATTCGTGGCCTGCCCACGCTTTTACCGGACAGGCCTAGATGCGTCCTTTCATTTCATTGAGATGGTGTAGGATATTGTCCTGTAATACAAAAGCTCTGCGGAGCTTTAAGGGTGACGCTTTCTGTTAGAGAGTGTTGCCCTTTTTTCATGCATGTAATGTGCGACGTGCTAGCTAAACGCCATTCCGGCAATGGGATGGTCGAGTATGGTCGGTTTGGCACCTTACGCCTGCTGTCATTGGTGTAGTAAGCACTTGATTAAGACTACTTAAAGTCTATAATCAAAGAAAAACTCTGATATATCTTTTCAAAATAATGAAAGGAATGTTGATGACGATGCTTTGCCAGTTCACCTTCAGGAACTATAGATCCTATCGCGATGAGGCGGAGCTTTCCATGCAGGCGACGCCGATGAAGGAGTTTGAGCGTTCCCTCATAGAGTGTTCCGACGGGCAGAGTTTCCTTCCGGTGGCTGCGGTGTACGGGCCCAACGCTGGCGGCAAGTCTAATCTGCTCGAGGCTCTTGACTACGTTCGTTCGGCGGTAGCCAGACCAATTAGATTGCTGTCTGCCAGCGCTGATACACCAGAGGGTGATCGCCCTTTGATAGCCCGTTGTTCGGCGTTTGAGTTCGATGACGTGTCTGCTGCCGAGCCCACCGAGTTCGAGCTCTATTACCGCGCGGGCGAGCATGAGTACCGCTATGTTTTGTCTGTACACGCCGATGAGATCGTGTCCGAAGGGCTGTGGCGGCGTAAATTGGGAGCGTCGCGCACGGCGATGCTGTTCGAGCGCGAGGATACAAAGGTTGAACTCGGCCCCACACTGCGTAAGCTTGTGACGGCTGCGAGGTTCAACCCGAGCCTGCCGTACCTATCGTTCCTTTGCATCAACTTCGATGCGCCGGTGGTCCAGGAGGCGGCCAACTGGTTTCTCGACACTGTGTTTCTCAACTACAACAGTTCCTACCTGGAGCGGATGCTCGAGCAAATGCTCGACGAGGGCGACTCGCGCGAGGTCACGCGTTTTTTGCGCGCCGTTGATGTGCGTATTGATGGCTTCAGAGTGGAAAGGGCGCCGGAGTGGCGCGGCCAGCGCGTCTTCGTGAGGCACGAGGTGGGCGGCAAGTCATACGAGCTGCGTTTATCCGAGGAATCTGCCGGAACCCAGAAGCTTATGGGGTTGGCTGCGTATCTGATGACAGCGCTTGAACGTGGTGGCACCGTTGTGGTAGACGAGCTCGACGCCAAACTGCACCCGAAGCTTCTTCGCTATGTGATTCTGTTGTTTAAGGATCCTGAGGTCAACAAGAATGGCGCGCAGCTCATCTTCTCGTCCCAGGATGTGTCAACCATGCGAAACGATGTGTTCCGCCGTGACGAGATATGGTTCGCTGCGCGCGGCGAGGGGGAGGCGAGCCAACTGTGGTCTCTCGCCGACATCCACGAGGCAAACGGTAATCTGGTAAGCAAGAACGCGGCTTTCGACAAGCAATACCTGTCCGGTCGCTACGGCGCCGATCCGTATCTCACCCGCATCGAGGAGTGGGATTAGCATGGTGGCGAAGAAGCCGAAGGGCTGGCGTAGCGGCAAGCGAGGGGGCCGCTCGCGCATGGTTCAGATGACGCGTCATCTTGTAGTGAGCGAGGGCAAGGAGACCGAGCCTCGCTACTTTGAGGGTATGCGTGCGGCGTTGGGCGCGGCTAACGAGCGTAAGGTTGCCATTGTCGTTAAGGGAACCGGCAAACACACGCTTGACCTGCTTGACTTCGCCGTCGAACACTGTCGCTATGCGCCCGAGACGTTCGACCATGTGTGGCTCGTGTATGACAAGGATGACTTCCCTGCGTCCGACTTTGACGCGATGGAGCGCAAATGCACCGAGCTCTCCGATGAATCGAGGACCTTCCACGCGTTGTGGTCGAACCCCTGCTTCGAGCTGTGGCCGCTTTTGCACTTTCGTTATACGTCTGCCCCCATGTCGGCCGCGGAGTGTCAGCGCGCCCTTGCTCAGGCGATGTCTAAGGACTTGGGCATCGAGTACCGCAAGAACTTGGGCGGGCTGTTCGAAGCAGTGGACGATAAACGGGGCGAGGCTCTTCAGCGTGCTGGGCGCCTCGATACGCACCATAGGGAGCTGGGTAACCTCAAGCCCTCTTTGCAAAATCCCGCAACCAAGGTGGGCGAAATTTTCGATGTAATCGGGCCGTATCTGGTTGGCTAGGCGAGTCGCTGGATTGGCTTTCCGGTTAGTGCGATTGGCGGATTGTACTGCGCTATTGCGAGTCCGGTGCGTAGGAGAAGTGCGGGGAAAATCGAAACTCGCCGAGCGCACATCGATTTTTGCCAACAAAACTGCAGGTCGCGGATGCCCAAAACAGGGGACTGTTTGACAGATCTCGGTTTTTCACCGTACCCCCGATTGGGTGCGCATTTAGCACCCTCGATGTCCCCACATTCCCTAAAAAAGTTCTTAAAACAGCCTTAAAGACGTTTCAGCTCGCGTTGACAGCGTAAAATACGCATGTTTGACTATGTCTAAAGTGGATTTTAGGGGGGGAGTGCGCCATGGAGGTGCTGGTTGTTGGCAACACCGCATATGTTGACGATGACTTTTGTGCCAAGGCGTTCCCCGGGGACCATGTCCAGGTCGTCGCTGCCGCGGAAGCGCGCCGCGACGAGTCATCGCCCCATGCCTCGTGGAAAGAGCTTCTGCAACACCTGGATCAGGCCTACGAGTTCGACCGCGTGGTCTACCTATCCAATTACCTTACCCCGCATACCGATACCGTGGGCGATATCGAGACGCTGCGCTCGGTCTTTCGTGCGTGCGCGGGTCGCCGGGTCCAACTGCTGTATGTAGCGGGGCCCGCGGGTGCCGAGGGCGCCGCCGATGCCGCGGGGCGAACGGGCAAGGGCATTATCGCGCACGCAGCCAACGACCTGTGCCGCTACTACGCTGCTCGCGAGGGCGTTCAGACCAAGATTCTGCGCGTGCCGTTCCTGTATACCGCGTCTGCCGCGCTGGAGGACCCGTTTTTGGTGCCGTTGTTCGACGCGTGCTCAACCGGATCGGTCGCTCTGCAGGGCGCGCAGGATGCGGCGTTTCCCCTGCTGTGTGCCGAGGAGCTTGCGGTGCTGGTACGCCGTATCTTCGATAGCTGGGATGGTAACTTTGAGACGCTCGACGTAGCCGATACCTTCCATCACACGGCGGGTGAGGTGGGCGACGCCCTCAAGGCGCTGTTCCCCGGCCTTGCCGTTGCCTATGGCGATTCTGCCGGCTACGCCCTGCCCGCCAGCGACGTCGCTCGCGTGCGCTATGGCTGGTTTCAGCGCTATGACTTGCTGCGCGATCTCTCGACCATTCAAGCGCGTTGGGATGCTGGCCGCGCAAAGAAGGTCAACCCCTTGCGCGCCGCCATCGACCGCATCCAGATGCGCACGCTGCCTATTAAATGCCTAGAGACGGGCGTTGCCTGGGTTCTGTTCGAGGTACTGGAGCATCTGTTCTCACAATCGGTCCAGCTCAACGTGCTCGATTATCGCCTGCTCTACGTGGTGCTGATCGGCACGCTGTATGGCTTGGACTTTGGCCTGGTTGCGGCGCTGCTGGCGTCGGTGGGTTTGGCAGCCAGCTACTTTACTCAGTACGGCTATACCTTCCAGGGTCTGTTCTACGAGCCGTCCAACTGGCTACCGTTTATTGCGTACTTTGTGGTGGGTGCCGTGTGCGGCTATGTGCAGCTGCGCAACAGCGAAGCCATTAGGGCGGAGCGCGATCAAAACGAGCTCGTGCGCAACCGCAATACGTTCCTTACGCAGCTCTACCACGACGCGATCGAGGACAAGCGCGCGTACAGGCGCCAGATCGTGGGTCGCCACGACAGCTTTGGCAAGATCTTTGCCGTGACGCAGGAGCTCGACGTACTCAACCCTCGCGACATCTATCGCAAGTGCTGCGAGCTTCTGGGCGAGATCCTCGAGAACGATTCGGTGGCGATCTACCATGTTTCGGGCGGGGCATTTGCACGCCTGGTGGCAGCAAGTCCTGCGATTGCCGAAGATGCCGCACGCTCACTCACGCTTGAGCAGCTTGCACCTCTTTTGGGTGACGGGGGTCGTTCGAACCTGTGGGTGAACCGCGAGCTGACGCCGGGGCTTCCCATGTTTGGATACACGATCGAGCGCGACGGGGCACCCGCCGTGTTGATCTTTGTGCGTCGTGCGGCCGAAAACCAAATGACCCTCTATTATCAAAACCTGTTTCGCATCTTGTGCGGGCTGGTCGAAAGCGCGCTGGGCCGTGCCTTTGATTATGAGGCGGTGGCGCAGGATAAACGCTGCGTTGACGGCACTTGCGTGCTCAAGCAGGTGGCCTTTGGCCAAGAGCTCGCGGCGGAGCAGGCGCTGGCAGATAGCAAGATGGGGAGTTTTTTGCTCCTGCGCGTGGTACCGGGCATGGAGCCTGTCGGCGAGCTGGTGGGCGCAATCGGGTCGGCAATCCGCGAGAGCGACGCGGCGGGCTTGGTCGACGGCGACGTGCTCTACCTGCTTATGCGCCAGGCAAAGGCGTGCGATCTGCCCATTATCCGCGAGCGCCTGAGCGCAAAGCAGATTGCGGTGGAGCCCGTCGATGGCGAGGACATCGTGGCGCTGTTGCAGCACATCTCTTACACCGGTGACGGTGAGGGGGGTGCCGCTTGATCTCGCTTGTCGTTGCTGCCGTCTTGCTGCTGATTCATGCGCTGGTTTGCCTGATGCTGTGGACGCTCATGAAGCTGGGCCTGCTGCCGGTGCGCGGGCACATGTTGGCTGTGATAGTGCTGGTGCCGCTGTGGGGCCCGTTGCTGGTGGTTCTGCTATCGGCCCGCAGCGCGGTGTTTGGCGAGGGGCTGAAAGAGTCTGCGCTGGAGTCGCTGCGCTTCAACGACGACCTACATCGCAGCATCCTGGTGCACGACCGTGACGCCGATGCAGGCGTAGTGCCGCTCGAGGAGGCGCTCATCGTCAACGATCCGGCATGCCGGCGCCGCCTAATGCTCTCCATGCTCACCGAGGAGCCCGACGCGTACCTGGCGCAGCTGCAGGCGGCTAAGCTTAACGACGACGTTGAGGTGGCGCACTATGCCGCGACGGCGGTGGCGCAGATCTCCAAGGAGTCCGACCTTAAACTGCAGCAGCTGGAGCGCGCCTTTAAGACGGACCCGAGCTCGCAAAACCTCATCGAATACTGTGATTTTCTTGGTGAATACTTGGGCTCGGGCTTGGCCGAGGGGCGCGTGGCTCAGATTCAGCGCCAACAGTACGCGCGCCTGCTTGCGCGTCGCTGCGAGCGCGAGGATACCCTTGAGCTGCGCATTCGATACGCGACGGCGCTGGCCGATGTCGGACAGATCGACGAGGCGCAGGCCGTGACCGACCAGCTGGTGCTCGACGTGCCCGAGGAGCAGGAGGTTTGGATGCTTTGCCTGCGCCTGGCCGTGATGCGCCGCGACGGTGACGAGGTCCACCGTGTGATCGATGCGATTGACAAGCAACATGTGTATTTGAGCGCCGACAACCGCGAAAAGTTGGCGTTTTGGCGCGACGGGGAGGAGGCCAGATGAGCGTGGCGCAACATATCCGCGACCGTGCAGGGCGCTTTCGTTGGATGGGACTCCTCGTGGTGTGGGCGGTCTTTATTGCCATGGCCGCCGTGCTGCTGGTGGAGCGTGCCGGCGTGCAGTACAGTGCGGGCCAGCATAAGCTGGGGATGCTTGCCGCCAACGATGCGGTGCCTGCCTCCTCGGCAATCTTTGGCCAAAAGCCCACATGCCTGGTCATTACCGATTCCGATCAAGCTGGCGTCGAGGACGTAAAGGAACAGTTCGACCAGATCCTGCTCGACATGAAGATCGCCCATCGCGATGTTGATATTGCCACCGACGGTGCGGACGCGATCCCATCGCTCACGTCGTTTGATCGCGTGATTGTGCTTATGCCCTCGCTTGACGGACTGGGTACGCATCTGACCGATCTGATGAGTTGGGTGAGTGTGGGCGGCTCACTCATGCTGGGCATGACGCCAGATAACTCGAACTGCCTGCAGGCTATTGCTTCCAAGCTTGGGATCGAATCGGCCGGATATGACTATGCGAAAGCCGAAAGTATCGTTCCGAGTGAGGACTTTATGCTGGGCGGGGGAGAGCGCTACGAGTTCTCGGATCCCTTCGATTCTTCACTTTCGGTTTCATTGCGCGAAACGGCGCACGTCTGGGCAAAGACCGGCGATGCGGGCACGCCGCTCATTTGGTCTAACGATTGCGGAAGTGGTCACACCGTGGTGTGCAACATTGGCATCTACGACAAGGTCATGCGTGGGTTCTATGCTTCTGCCTTAAGCTTGCTGGGTGAAGCCACGGCCTATCCGGTCATCAACAGCGCCGTGTTCTATTTGGACGACTTTCCTAGCCCTGTGCCCTCGGGCGACGGCACCTACATCAAGCGCGACTACGGGCTTTCCGTCGCCGATTTTTATGTCAAGGTCTGGTGGCCCGATCTGCAAAAGCTTGCGCAAAAATACGGCATTCGCTATACCGGCGTGATGATCGAAAACTACGAGGACGCGGTCAACCAGACCGAGCCTGCGCGCCAGGCCGATACCACACAGTTTCGCTACTTTGGCGGCATGCTGCTGCAGATGGGCGGAGAGCTGGGCTTTCACGGCTACAACCATCAGCCTCTGGCGCTCTGGGATACCGACTATGGCACGCTGTATGACTACAAGACCTGGAAGAACAAGGAAACGCTCGTCGCATCGCTCAACGAGCTTATCGCTTTCCAGGACGAGGTGCTGCCTAATGCGCACGGCTCGGTCTACGTGCCGCCGTCGAATATCCTTTCGGCCCGTGCGCGCAAGCTTATCAGCACCGACGTTCCGCGCATTAAGACTATTGCCAGTACGTACTTTGAGGACGGTACCGACCTGCCCTACGTGCAGGAGTTTGGCGTGGCGAGCGATGGTATTGTGGAGCAGCCGCGTATTGTCTCGGGCGGCATGGTCGACGATTCCTATATGCGCCTGGCTGCCGTGTCCGAGCTCAACATGCACTACGTGAGTACGCACTTTATGCACCCGGACGACCTGCTCGATCCCGATCGCGGCGCCAAGGAGGGCTGGGAAGTCTACAAGGGAGGCCTGACCGACTACCTGGACTGGCTCACCAAGTCTGCGCCCGACCTGCGCCGCCAGACCGGCTCGGAGTGCTCCGGTGCCATCCAGCGCTTTTCGTCGGTTACGGTGAGCGTGGATACCAGTGCGGATGCCTGGACGCTCAGCCTGGGCAATTTCCACGACGAGACGTGGCTCATGTTCCGCGCCAATAATGGCGAGCCGGGTGCGGTGACGGGTGGCGAACTGACGCACCTTACAGGCAATCTGTATCTGCTCAAGGCAAATGATAAGACCGTGACGATCGAGCGCAAGGAGGGTGGCGACAAATGAGGATCTGCTTGGTACTCGAGGGTTGCTACCCCTATGTGCACGGCGGCGTATCTACCTGGATGCATGGCTATATCCAGGCCATGCCCGAGCACGAGTTTGTGCTGTGGGTGATCGGCGCGCATGCTGCCGACCGCGGCAAATTTGTCTACGAGCTGCCCGGCAACGTGGTCGAGGTGCACGAGGTGTTCCTGGACGATGCCCTGCGGCTTTCGGGCGAGCAACATGAAGCCAGTTTTAACGACCGCGAGCGCGAGGCGCTACGCCGCCTGGTGTCGCTCTCCAATCCGGACTGGGACGTGCTGTTCGATATCTTTCAGCGCCGTCGCGTGCATCCGCTCTCGTTTTTGCAGAGCCGAACGTTTATGGACATCTTCCGCGACGTGTGCCTGGCCGAGTACCCCTACACGCCCTTTGCCGATGCATTCCACACCATGCGCTCCATGTTGCTTCCCGTGCTCTACCTGTTGGGCGGCGAGGTGCCGGTGGCCGATGTGTACCACGCCATCTCGACCGGCTACGGTGGCCTGCTCGCCTGCCTGGGCTCAAGCGTTTCCCATGCGCCAGTGCTGCTGACCGAGCACGGCATCTATACCCGCGAGCGCGAGGAAGAGATCATTCGCGCCGATTGGGTGGTGCCGTCGTTTAAGGACCGCTGGATTCGCTTTTTCTACCTGCTTTCTGAGGAGATCTATCGCCGCGCCTTCCGCGTGACCAGTTTGTTCCATAACGCCCGCAAGACCCAGATCGATATGGGCTGCGATGCGGACAAATGCCTGGTTATCCCCAACGGCATCCAGTTCGACCGCTTTAAGGAAATTCCCTTAAAGACCGAGGACGGCTGGGTGGACATTGGCGCGGTGGTGCGCCTGGCGCCCATCAAGGATGTCAAGACCATGATTTATGCCTTCTTTGAGCTGCACGAGCGCCTGCCCAAGGTGCGCCTGCACATCATGGGCGGCGTGGACGACGAGGAGTACGGCGCCGAGTGCCACGCGCTGGTCGAAACCCTGGGCGTGCGCGACCTGATCTTTACCGGCCGCGTCAACGTGGTCGAGTACATGGAAAAGCTCGACTTTACCATTTTGACGAGCATCTCCGAGGGCCAGCCGCTTAGCGTGCTGGAGTCGCTTGCAGCGCGCCGTCCCTGCGTGACGACCGAGGTGGGCTGCTGCCGTGAGCTGCTCGAAGGCGCCCCGGGTGACGACTTTGGCGTGGCGGGTTTTGTGACGCCGCCCATGTATCGCAAGGGCTTGGCCGATGCCATGGAGCGCATGTGCGTGAGCCGCGCCTGTCGCATTGAGATGGGGGAGCGTGGCCAGCGTCGCGTTGCCACGTACTTCTTGCACGAGCAGATGCTCGCCAACTATCGCACCCTGTATGACGAGACGGCGCAAGCGTTTGACCTGCCCAGAGAGGGGGAGTAGCCGGTGGCCGGAATTGGTTTTGAGCTCAAGCGCCTGTTTAGGCGCAAGGGCCTGTTTGCCACGATGCGCGCTTACGGCTACGCCGGCATTGTGTGCACGGGTCCCATGCTGTTGGGCGTGCTGCTCCAGGTGGGTATCTTGGTGCTGTGCGGTCTGTGGGGTGTGGGCCGTGCCAACCAGGATCTGCTGGTGTGCATGGTGACCTACACACTGCTGGCCTCACTTTTGCTCACGAGCTTTTTCTCTATGCCGGTCACGCGCTTTTTGGCCGATATGTTGTTTGCCGAGCGCGAGGATGAGATCCTGCCTTCGTTTTGGGGATCTAATACCATCATGCTCGTTGCGGGCACGGTGCTCTACGGCGTCTTTTTGCTGTTCTCGGGTGCCACGCTGCTGCAGGGGCTGCTGTGCCTGTGGCTGTTCAACATTATGATCGTCAACTGGAACGGCATGAGTTACCTCACGGCCATCAAGGACTACCGCGGCATTCTGTGCAGCTTTGCGGCTGCCATTGGCGTGGCGTGCCTGTGCGCCCTGGCCGCGCTGGCGCTGGGACTGCCGCCGGTCGAGGGTCTGTTGGCGTCAATTGCTCTGGGCTACGGCGTCATGCTCGCCTGGGACGTGGTGCTGCTGTACCGGTATTTTCCTCAGAGCGACCGCAGCCCCTGGCCCTTTTTGCGGTGGCTCGATCAGTTTATGCCGCTGGCGCTCACGGGTCTGTTAACCAATCTGGGACTCTTTGCGCACCTGGTGATTATTTGGGCCGGTCCCATTGGCGTGCAGGTCAAGGGCTTGTTTTATGGTGCGCCCTACTACGATGTGCCGGCGCTCATTGCGTTTTTGACGATCCTGGTCACGACCGTCAACTTTGTGGTCTCGGTCGAGGTCAACTTCTATCCGCGCTACCGCGACTACTACAGCCTGTTCAATGACGGCGGCGTGGTAGGCGATATTGTGGTGGCCGAGGAGGAAATGCTTGCCACGCTCAACCGAGAACTACGGTTTTGCGCGCTCAAGCAGCTGTTTGTGACGGCGGCGGTCATCTCGCTCGAGACCACGGTGCTGTCGGCCCTACCGTTGGGCTTTAACAACCTAATGCACGGGTATTTTCGCACGTTGTGCGTGGGCTACGGCTTGTATGCCGTGGGCAATACGGTGTTGCTCATCTTGCTGTACTTTACCGACTACAAGGGGGCTGTGCTGGCCTCGGGGCTGTTTGCCGGTGTGGCCGGGCTGGCGACTGCCGTTTCTCTGCTCTTACCGCAGCAGTTTTACGGCTTTGGCTTTTTGTTGGGTGCAGCGGTGTTTTTTATCGTGGCGCTGCTGCGGCTCGATACCTATACCGCCAACTTGCCGTATCGTATCCTGAGCCAGCAGCCCATTGTGGCTACTGACAAGACGGGCTGGTTTACCGAACTTGGCCGGGTGCTCGACCGTGTTGAGCAACGCTACGAGGACAAGCGCGTGGGCGGTGAGCCGCGCAGTGCGTTTGAACGTATGGCGGTTCGCCTGTTCCAAAAACATTGGGGAGGTTCTGATGATCGATAAGTTGATGTCTCGCCGCTGCCTGATCGAGGCGGCTGCCGGCGCGCTGTTGCTTTCGGGCTGCTCGTCTCAGGACGAATCCTCGACTAAAAAGGTCAAAAAGCAGGACAAGATTAAAAAGGCCGAGTCCTCGGACGGCACCAAGCACCTGCGCGATAAGGACGAGCTGTACGAGGTTTACGACGATTCGGGCATTGTGACCATGTACCTGACGGTCTCGCGCGGCAACAGCTCCGAGAACACCGACCACAGCTGGGCAGAGATCAATACGTACTCGGTGTATGACTATGCCGACATGGGCGTGACGCGCTATCAGGTTATGGGCCTGCTGCAGCCGGGCGACGAAGACGGCCCGGTGGCCGGCGAGGTTGGCTATGGCGAGGAAGCGCCCAATGCCACCGTGCAGGTGCGCGGCCAGACGTCGAGTATGAACTCGCAAAAGAATTACAAGGTGGAGCTCAAAAAGGGCAAGGGTACCTGGCGCCAACAGCGCGCGATTGCGCTCAACAAGCACATGGGCGAGGGTATGCGTTTTCGCAACAAGATGGCCTATGACCTTATCCGCGGGATTCCCCAGATGATGGGCCTGCGCACGCAGTTTGTGCATCTGTGGGTGTGCGACCAGACCGAAAAGTCCAACGATACCTTTGAGGACTACGGCCTGTTTACGCAGGTGGAGCAGCTCAACAAGACGGCGCTTAAGGCACATGGCCTAGATAAGAGCGGGCACCTGTACAAGGTGAACAGCTTTGATTTCCATCGCTACGAGGACACCATTAAGCTCGCCGACGATCCCGACTACAACCAGGCTAAATTTGAGGGCATGCTCGAGATTAAGGGCGATTCGGACCACACCAAGCTCATCGAGATGCTCGATGCGCTCAACGACGAATCGCAAAAGATCGATGATGTGCTCGATACCTACTTTGATACCGAGAATCTGGTCTATTGGCTGGCGTTTCAGATCCTGACGGGCAACTGCGATACGCAGAACCGTAACTGCTATCTGTACAGCCCGCTCAACTCAAATACCTGGTACTTTTTAGATTGGGATAACGACGGCATGCTGCGTAAGCTGGAGCTGAGCCTGACGGGGTTCTCGGATTATGCGAGCTGGGAGCGCGGCGTAAGCAACTACTGGGGCAACGTGCTATTCAATCGTGCGTTGCGCAGCAAGTCGTTCCGCTGCGAACTCGACCGTGCCGTCAAGGACTTGCGCTCGTATTTGACCGAGACTCGCCTGACCAAGATGATCAAGCACTACCGCGAGGTGACTGAATCCCTGGTCTTTGCTTCGCCCGATATCAACAATCTGCCTGTCACCAAGGACCAATACGAGCAGATCGCCGCGGCGATTCCCTCCGAGATCGAGGAGAACTACAAGAGCTTTCGCGAGAGTTTTAAAAAGCCTATGCCGTTCTACATCGGCGTGCCGCAGATCGATAACGGTAAGCTGCGCATTAACTGGGATGCGTCCTACGACTTTGAGGCGCGCGACATTCGCTACACCGTAGAGCTTGCGAGCGACTATGCCATAAGCGACGTGGTCTTTAAGGCCGAGGACGTGCTGCTTCCCGAGGTGACCTGCGATGCGCCCGATACCGGTCAGTATTTTGTGCGCGTGCGTGCCACCAACTCCGACGGCTATACGCAAGATGCGTTTGACTACTATGTGACCGACGACGGCAAGCACTACGGCATGAAGTGTTTTTACGTGAAAGACGGCTGTAAGGTCGTAGAGGATACGTATGAGGAGGGCTAGCGCGCTGCTTGAGCGCCTGGCGGCACCGCCTGTGCGTGCCACGCAGGAGCGTTACCGCCACGAGCTCAAATATCTCATTAACGAGGGCGAGCACGCCGCGCTTACCTGTCGCATGGCGCCGGTGTTTAAGCTGGGCAAGCATGCGCGGGCGGGCGGTTACACCATTCGCAGCCTGTACTTTGACGACTACTGCAACTCGGCCTACGAGGAAAAAGACGCCGGCATTCTCATGCGCAAAAAGTATCGCGTACGCATCTATAACGGCAGCGACAAGGTGATTAAGCTCGAGCGCAAAAAGAAGTACGGCAGCTGGATCTACAAGGAGGATGCGCCGCTCACGCGTGGCGAGTTTGAGCAGATTCTGGCTGGCGACTACGGCTTTTTGCTAAGGAGTCCCTATCCGCTCTGCCGCGAGTTCTACATCGAGTGTATCTGCAACATGATGCGCCCGCGGACCATCGTGGACTACGAGCGCGTGCCGTGGGTGATGGATGAGGGCACCGTGCGCATTACGTTTGACATGAACGTGCGCGCGGCGGTGGGTAGCTTTGACATCTTTGACGCGACCTTGCCCGCATTGCCTGTGCTGGAGCCCGGCAAGCTGGTGATGGAGGTCAAGTTTACGGAGTTTTGTCCGCAGCTGGTGCGCGATATGGTGCCGCCGGGCGCGACCGAGCTTACGGCGGTCTCCAAGTACTGCCTCTGTTACGAAAAGACCGCCTACCTGCGCGGTTTTAACTATTGGGAATCGGATTTTGAGAACCGAGGGGATATTTAGACCATGAGCACCAGGGACTTTTTTAAGAACTCCGTCTTGGAGGCGTTTGGCCAGGTCGACCCTGCCAAGATTGGCCTTTCGCTGCTTGTGGCGCTCGCCATGGGCATCCTGATCTATTACGTGTACAAGCGCTTTTTTACCGGCGTGGTGTATTCGCGCAGTTTTGCCGTGACGCTCGTGGGTATGTGCGTGCTTACTTGCATGGTTACGCTCGCGATCTCGACGAACGTGGTCATCTCGCTCGGTATGGTCGGTGCTCTGTCAATCGTCCGCTACCGTACGGCGGTCAAGGACCCGCTCGACCTGCTGTATCTGTTTTGGGCCATTACCACGGGCATTACGGCCGGCGCCGGCATGTATGCGCTCGTGGGGCTCACGGCGGTGGTGATCGTGGTGATGATTGCCGGCTTTGCGAGCCACCAAGACAAGGCTCGCGTGTACATGATGGTCATCCACTACACGGGCCAGACCACCGGCGATGATATCGTGCGCGCATTTGGGCGCACCAAGTTCACCGTTAAGTCCAAGACTATGCGCGGCGACAAGGTCGAAATGGCCGCCGAGGTGTTCTCGGATGGTGTGGATATGCCCTATGCTGACGCCATTCGCGCTCTCGACGGCGTGGAGGACCTCACGCTCATTCAATATAACGGCGAGTACCACGGGTAGCTTTTAGTTCCGGCGTTCTGACGAACGCCGGACCGGTCGACGCTGCGCGGGCATCTGCCGGGCGATCTGCCGCTCAAACCGTCGCTCGCGTACATAAAGTACGCTTCGCTCCTCTTTCGCGGCACCTCGCCACGGCAGCTGCCCGCTCGCTGGCGCTTGCTCGACCTGGGCGGTTGAAATGATCCATGGGCCCGTCTCATTTGCTCAATTTGCTGGCATGGGTTGGGTATTATGGTGAAAGCGATTTCAACGACAGGGGTGCTCGTGGTAAAGATGAAGGATGTGGCCGAGCTGGCCGGCGTTTCGAGCGCCGCCGTCTCGCGCTACCTCAACGGTGGGTATATCTCGGCGGATAAGGCCGAGCGCATTAAGCAGGCGATTGAGCTGACCGGATACGTGCGGTCCAGCCAGGCTCGTGCACTGCGCACCGGCTCCACCAAGCTCATCGGCGTCATCGTGCCCAAGATCAACTCGGAGTCCGTGAGCCGCATTACCGCCGGCATTGGCCAGGTGCTTGGTCGCCGTGGCTACCAGATGCTGCTTGCCAATACCGACAACGCCCCTGATCGCGAGCTCGAATACCTCGATTTATTCCAAAACCATCCGGTCGATGGCATTGTGCTGGTGGCTACTATGATTACTGACGAGCACCGTCGGGCGATTGAGTCGTGCCGCGTGCCCATCGTGCTGATCGGCCAACATGTCGAGGGCGTGGCGTGCGTCTATCACGACGATTACGAGGCCGCCTTTGAGCTGGGCCATGCGCTTGCGGGTCGCGTGGACGGCAAGATTGCCTATATTGGAGTTACCGAAGAGGACCGCGCGGCCGGTTATGACCGCCGTCGCGGTTTTGAGGCCGGCTTGCGCGCCGCGGACAACCCGCTCGATGCTGCTTTGATTCGCCTGGGCTCGTTTACGCTCGACACGGGCTATGGTGCGGCACGTGAACTGCTTTCCGTCGCTCCAGATGTTTCGTTTATCGCCTGCGCGACCGACACCATGGCTGCGGGCGCGCTTCGTGCCATCGATGAGGTTCGCGGCATGGGCGAGGGTATACACCGCGTGAGTGGTTTTGGTGACAACGCTTTTTTGCGCGCGCTGACGGGCGGCATTCCCACCGTGCATTATGGCTACCTGACCAGTGGCGTCGAGGCGACCAATATGTTGCTCAACACGCTCGATGGCGTGGAGGGGGAGAGCGGTCTCAAGACGCTCAAACTTGGGCATCAGCTTATGAATGTCTAGGCTTTGGGCACGTCTGCCTGCCGCTGAGCCGCCTCTTTTTGCTTTAAAACTACCTTTCGCCGGCTTTTTCCTACCGTTCACCCTTCTGTGAAAACGATTACAGACATATGAAACTGAAAACGATTACAGTGTAAGTGTCAAAGATGGCCGGGTGCAGATGCGCCCGTTGGAGGAAAGGGAAGTCATGGACTACCGCAAATCAGCCCAAGAGGTGCTCGACAACATCGGTGGCGCCGGCAACGTTGTTTCGGCCGCACACTGCGCCACGCGTCTGCGCCTTGTGATTGCCGATAACGCCAAGGTCGACAAGGAGGCCCTCGAGAATATCGACGGCGCCAAGGGCGTCTTTGAGGCCCAGGGCCAGCTCCAGATTATTTTTGGTACCGGCACCGTCAATAAGGTCTACGACGAGTTCATTGCGCTCAGCGGCGTCGAGGCTGCCACCAAGGCCGAGGTCAAGGAGGCAGCGGCGCAGCAGCAGAACATCTTTATGCGTGCCATTAAGGTGCTCGGCGACGTCTTTGTCCCCATCATCCCCGCCATCGTGGCTTCGGGCCTTCTGCTGGGCATTATGAGCGCCCTCAACTTTATGGCCTCCAACGGCTTTATCGCGCTCGACACCAATAACTTTATTTATAAGATTGCCGACCTGGTCTCGGGCACGTCTTTTGGCATTCTGCAGATCCTGATCGGTTACTCCGCCGCTAAGGCCTTTGGCGCCAACCCGTACCTGGGTGCCGTCGTCGGCGGTGCGTTTATCAACTCCTCGCTGCAGAGCGCCTACACGGTTGCCTCCGAGGGCGTTCAGACTATGGTCACCGTCATTCCCGGCGTGTACAGCTTTGAGTGGGTCGGCTATCAGGGTCATGTGATCCCCATCGTCATCGCCTGCGCCATTCTGGCCTTCCTCGAGAAGCGTCTGCATAAGATCGTTCCCGAGATGTTCGACCTCTTTGTGACCCCGCTCGTCTCGGTGTTCGTGACCGTGCTCGTGACGCTCGTTGCCGTCGGCCCCATCTTTGTCTGGGCCGAGAACGCCATCCTCGGTCTGATCCAGGCCCTGCTGACCCTGCCCTTCGGCATCGGTTCCTTTATCGTCGGCCTGTTCTATGCCCCCACGGTCGTTACCGGTATCCACCAGATGTACACCGCCATCGACCTGGGCCAGCTTGCCCAGTACGGCGTGACCTACTGGCTGCCCATCGCCAGTGCTGCCAACATCGCCCAGGGTGGCGCCGCACTCGCCGTTGCCTTTAAGACCCGCGATGCCAAGATCAAGGGTCTGGCGCTTCCTTCGGCCCTGTCCGCCTTCATGGGCATTACCGAGCCTGCCATCTTTGGTGTGAACCTGCGCTTCTTTAAGCCCTTCATCGCCGGCTGCATCGGCGGCGGTTGCGGTGCCCTGGTCTGTGCGCTCACTTCGCTGGCTGCCTCCGGCACGGGCGTTACCGGTATCTTCGGTATCCTGCTGTGCCTGGCCCAACCCGTGCAGTACGCGATCATGTTTGCGGTCGCCGCGCTGGTTTCCTTTGCCGTCTCGTTTGTCCTGTACAAGGACGAGCCCAAGGCTTCCGAGCAGGCCTAAGAGCTTTTGATTGAGGGGATGCCCGCGGGTTGTATGCTCGCGGGCGTTTCTCGTATCTGGTGCCGATCTCTGGTGCCTTGTTGCTTTCGATCCGTTAGGACTTTGATATGTCTAATGCACTTGGTCGCGACCTTGCAAAGCTGGTCGCCGCTGTTGACGCCGCCGCCTCTGAGTGCGGCCATGGCGCGTATGGCCAGCGCTTCCATATAATGCCGCCGGCGGGCTGGCTCAACGACCCCAACGGTCTTTGCCAGGCAGGCGGCGTGTTCCATGCCTATTTTCAGTATGCGCCGTTTGATGTCGAGGGTGGCGTTAAGGCCTGGGGCCATGCGACGAGCCGCGACCTTATGACGTGGGACTATGTTGGCGCTCCGTTGCTGCCCGACGAGCCGTTCGATTGCCACGGTGTGTATTCGGGCTCCGCGCTTGCCGAGGACGGTCGCATTCGCGTGCTCTATACGGGCAACGTTAAGCTTCCCGATGCGGACGGCACGTACGACTACGTCAATACCGGCCGCCGCGCCGATACTGTTTATGTCGAGAGCGTTGATGGCCTTGCCGGTCGGGAGTTCAGCCAAAAGCGCGTGGTGCTGGCGTCCGAGGATTATCCCGAGGATTTGACCTGCCACGTGCGTGACCCCAAGGTGTGGCGCGATGATGATGGGCGTTACCACATGGTGCTGGGCGCGCGTCGTCGCGTGGACGGTCCGCATGTCGATAGTCGATTTTGCGCCATGCACGGCGAGGGTGCCGGGCGCGATGTGGGTGAGATCCTGGTGTATGGCTCGGCCGATATGCTGAGTTGGGAGCTCGAGAGCCGCGTGTGCTCGCCCGAGCGCTTTGGGTTTATGTGGGAGTGCCCGGGGTATCTTGAGCTTAAGGCCGATGACGGTGTGCCGGTGAAGTTCCTGTCCTTCTCTCCTCAGGGGCTCGAGGGCGGTCGTTGGGACCGCGGCAACGTGTACGCTGCTGGCTACATGCCTGTAACGGGCGACATTACCGGTGTTGACGGTACCTATGAGCTGGGCGAGTTCCGCCTGTGGGACGCCGGTTTTGACTTCTATGCTCCGCAGGAGTTCACGGCTGAGGACGGTCGCCACATTCTGATCGGCTGGATGGGCATGCCCGATGAGCCGACCTATGGCAACGCACCCACCGTGGTGTGCGGCTGGCAGCACTGCATGACGGTGCCGCGTGAGCTTACAGCCGGTGCCGGCGGCGTGGTGCTGCAGCAGCCGGTGCGCGAGATCGAGCGCCATTATGCCTCGGTGCGTGTGGGGGAGGGTTCGTTGGAGGTTGCCGGCGACACCTGCTTTGACGTTTTTGTTGACGGCGTCGACGGCACGTTTGCCGCGACCGTTGATGGCGAGCTGGAGCTGTCGTTTGCGCCCGCCGAGGGCGAACTGCCCTCGCGCTTTGAGATGCGATTTACCGATGAAGGTCGCGCTTCTGCCGGCTGCGGTCGTACCGTGCGCTGGGAGCCCGTCGACGAGATTCGTAACGTGCGCATTGTCGGTGATGTCTCGTCGGTCGAGGTGTTTGTGAACGATGGCGTGCTCGCGTTTTCGACGCGCATCTACCCCGAGACCTATGGCGTGACCGTTGACGCTCCGTGTGCGAGCGTGACCTACCACGTGCTCAACATCTAGGCGATTCGTCGCATATCGGCGCTATACTGCAGCCGTTGCCCACGATGCGGGGAACATCCGCATCATGGGTTTTTGCTTTTGAAGGGGCGGTACCGTATGGGCGTACAGCAGATAGAAGAGGCCTGGGCTTTGAGGACCGGCGCGCGTGAGGCGCGGTTGCTTGCGGCCCCGCATGTGCCGGCAGCGCTGTCGCTGCTGGGTATTGTGCGTCCCAGTGACCGCCTGGTCGCGTTTGCCGATGACTTTGCCGATGCGTTTGTGCGCGGCTTTGATGGCTGCGATGTCGCGCTGGTAGGCTCGTCATCCGTTGAGGCGTTTGTCGCCGCGTCCGAGAACTTTGATGCTTCGTTTGATGCCGAGGTGCCGCACCTGTGGTGGTTTGTGAACTCCATCGGTGGCTTTGGCCTGCGTGTGCCCGACCTTCGCGCTCTGGGCCGCGCGGCGCGTGAGGCCCATGCGCTGCTGGTTGTGGACAATACCGTGGCGTCAGCTTTTGGCTGCGATTCGCTGCGTTTGGGTGCCGTGCTGTCGCTCGAGGCGCTCGATCGCGTGTGCGCCGGCAAGGCTCCGCGCAAGTTGGTTGCCGTATCGGTCGCGCGCTCGCAGCTCAAGCGCCATCGCGTGGATGCCGTGGCTGAGTGCGCGCATGCCCTGCTTGAGGGCTGTGGCTTGGCCAAGCTAGAAATGCCTGCTGACGAGGCCGGTGTGCTGGAGCGCGGGCTGGACTCGTTCGACGTCCGCATGCAGGCGCATTTCGACCGCGCCCGTGCGCTGGCCGAGTATCTGGCCGCCAACGAGATGGTGCGCAACGTGCGCTATCCCGGGCTGAGCTCGCATCCCGACCATGCGGTTGCAACGGGAATCCTCGAGCATGGTTTTGGCCCGGCAGTTGAATTTGACCTTATCGAGCGTAGCGCGGGAGAGCTGTTCGTCGCTTTGCCGGGGGAGTTTCGCACATCGCCTGCCGGCGGCGCAACGACGCGTCTTTCGGCCCCACGCGGCAAGCAGGGGAGCACCATCCGCCTCTTCGCCGGTACCGACGACCCCTTGATCGTGGCCTCCACCCTAGATAATGCCCTCCGCAACTAGCTAAATCATCCTCGACTCCATAAGTTGCGGTGAAATAGGGTTTGATTTACGGCTTTAACCGCATAAACAGTCCCTATTTCACCGCAACTTATGAGAAGGGGTTGTGTGGCTATAAGGCCCCGTCCTAAATTGGCTATTCTTTTATGCTGGCGATGAGGTCGTTGGCCTTTGCGGCAATTACTTGGTTGATGTCGGTCTGCAGCTCCTCGTAGACCGCTATGGCTCGCTCTCCAGCGGGGGTGAGGGTGGATCCGCGGGCGCCGTCGCGCTCGATGAGCTTGCAGCCCAGCTGACCTTCGGCCTCGTTTACAATGCGCCAGGCCTTGGAATACGCCATGCCCATGCTCTTGGCGGCGCGGTTGAGCGAGTGCTCGCGGGCAATACCCTGCAGCAGCAAGACGCAGCCGTGGCCGAACACGCCCGGCAGATCCTTGTCGCACGCTTGAATGACCAACTTTGCCGTCGTCTTGTACTCCATGTGCTCCACGTCTCCCCGCTAAAGTGTTTGCTGGGCAAACGCATAGCCTGCGTCAAACCCTCGTGTGCTCTTCTTAAATCATGCATTGTAGCAGTCAAAGTGCGTTAAGATACTTCCCCAGTATTGGGCGCCCAAGGTTGGGCTGGGTCCTACGAGGCCTGCAGCCGACCGGTCGCATGGAAAAAGGAGAAACATGGCTACGTTCTTTCCCGGTGAGTCCCACACGTTTTCTGAGTATCTGCTGGTCCCTGGTTACTCGTCCTCGCAGTGCATCCCCAACAACGTCTCTCTTAAGACGCCGCTGACCCGCTTTAAGCGCGGTGAGAAGCCGGCAATCACCCTGAACATCCCCATGGTTTCCGCCATCATGCAGTCCGTCTCGGGCGTCGATATGGGTGTCGCGCTCGCTACCGAGGGTGGCCTGTCCTTCATTTACGGTTCCCAGAGCGCCGAGTCCGAGGCCGCTATGGTCAAGGCCGTCAAGGATCACAAGGCCGGTTTCGTTCAGTCCGATTCCACGCTGACCCCCGACATGACCATGGAGCAGGTCATCGAGCTTAAGGAGAAGACCGGCCACTCCACCATGCCGGTCACCGACGACGGCACTCCCAAGGGTAAGCTCCTGGGCATCGTCACCAGCCGTGACTATCGCCCCAGTCGTGATGACCACCAGACGAAGGTCTCCGAGTTCATGACCCCGCGTGAGCAGCTCATCGTGGGCGACAAGAACATCAGCCTCAAGGTTGCCAACGACGTCATCTGGGACAACAAGCTCAACGCCCTGCCGATCGTCGACGACAACGATCACCTTATGGGCATCGTCTTCCGCAAGGACTACGACAGCCACAAGACCAACCCCAACGAGCTGCTCGATAACGACAAGCGCTACATGGTCGGCGCTGGTATCAACACCCGCGACTATGCCGAGCGCGTGCCGCTGCTTATCGAGGCCGGTGCTGACGTTCTGTGCATCGATTCCTCCGAGGGCTTCAGCGAGTGGCAGAAGCGCACCATCGAGTGGATCCGCGCCAACTACGGCGAGGACGTCAAGGTCGGCGCCGGTAACGTCGTCGACGCCGAGGGCTTCCGCTTCCTGGCAGACTGCGGTGCCGACTTCATCAAGGTCGGTATCGGCGGTGGCTCCATCTGCATCACCCGCGAGACCAAGGGTATCGGCCGTGGCCAGGCTACCGCGCTGATCGACGTCTGCCGCGCTCGCGACGAGTATTACGAGGAGACCGGCGTCTACGTGCCCGTGTGCTCCGACGGCGGTATCGTCTACGACTACCACATGACGCTCGCCCTGGCCATGGGTGCAGACTTCATGATGCTGGGCCGCTACTTCGCTCGCTTCGACGAGAGCCCGACCGAGCGCGTCAACGTCAACGGCCAGTACATGAAGGAGTACTGGGGCGAGGGTTCTGCTCGTGCCCGCAACTGGCAGCGCTACGATCTGGGTGGCGCCGCGAAGCTCAGCTTCGTCGAGGGCGTCGACTCCTACGTTCCCTACGCCGGTTCCCTCAAGGACGGCGTGGGCGGCACGCTCTACAAGGTCAAGTCCACGATGTGCAACTGCGGCGCCCTCTCGATCCCCGAGCTCCAGGAAAAGGCACGCCTGACTCTGGTCAGCTCCACCTCCATCGTCGAAGGCGGCGCCCACGACGTAGTCGTCAAGGACTCCCAGCAAAGCGTCAGCTATCGCTAAGCGGCTTTCCCAAGCACCGCACCTTGCCGTTCAAACCGTCGCTCGCGTACCAAAGTACGCGTCGCTCCTCTTTCACGGCAATCTGCGGCACTTGGAAAACCCGATCATGCTTGGGCGGGTAACAATTAGCGGTTGATTCACAACCACGTTATTTAGATAAAGCGAGATGCCCGCAAGTCGCAGGCATCTCGCTTGTCGTATTTGCTATCATCAGTCAAGTTAACCTTAGGGTCGGTCGGCTTGGCTTTGTTCGCTACAAGTTCCGCACGCAAAGAAGAGCACTTAATGTGCTCTTCGTCTTGCGCAGGACTGTCCGCAGTAGCGAATAAAGCTAAGCCGACCGACCCCAGCTAAGATTAAAGGAGCTGATATGTGCGATTGCACAGATCATAAGGACGAGATTCCTGTCTACGACGCGCAGGCCATTGAGTCCAGGTGGATGAAGGCCTGGGAGGACTCCAACCTCTTTGCCGTCGACACCGACGACAGCAAGCCCAAGAAGTACGTGCTCGAGATGTTCCCGTATCCGTCGGGCGACCTGCACATGGGCCACGCGCGCAACTACACTATCGGCGATGCCATGGCCCGTCAGGCCCGCATGCGCGGCTATGACGTGCTGCACCCCATCGGCTTCGATGCCTTTGGCCTGCCCGCCGAGAACGCCGCCATCAAGCACAACACGCAGGCTGCCGCCTGGACGTATAAGAACATGGACCAGGCGCTCGCCACGATGAAGCGCATGGGCTTCTCCTACGATCTGGATCGCATGGTCAAGACCTGCAGCCCCGACTACTACCGCTGGGGCCAGTGGATCTTTGAGAAGATGTGGGAAAAGGGCCTGGTCTACCGTAAGAAGAACCCGGTCAACTGGTGCCCCACCTGCAAGACCGTTCTGGCTAACGAGCAGGTTACCGAGGGTAAGTGCTGGCGCTGCGGCACCGAGCCCGAGAAGCGCGACCTGGAGCAGTGGTACTACAAGATTACCGAGTACTCCCAGGAGCTGCTCGACGATCTGGAGAAGCTCCCCGGCTGGCCTGAGCGCGTCAAGCAGATGCAGGCCAACTGGATCGGTCGCTCTGAGGGCGCCGAGGTCGACTTTACCCTGTGCGACCAGGATGGCGAACCCATCGAGGGCGACGAGGGCAAGATCACCGTTTTCACCACGCGTGCCGATACGCTCTTTGGCGTTTCCTTCTTTGTCCTGGCTCCCGAGTACGCCGGCTTGCACGAGCTCGTCGAGGGCACGGAGTACGAGGAGGCCGTCACCAAGATCGTCGAGGACTCCAAGCATATCTCTGCCGTCGAGCGTGCCCAGGGTACCCTCGAGAAGCACGGTGCCTTCACGGGCCGCTATGTGGTAAACCCCGTCAACGGCGAGAAGGTCCCCGTTTGGGTTGCCGATTATGTCGTTGCCGACTACGGTACCGGTGCCGTCATGGCCGTTCCCTGCGGCGACCAGCGCGACTTTGAGTTTGCCCGTAAGTACGACCTGCCGATCGTGCCGATCATCCTGGACGATGACGATCGCGCTGCCGTCGAGGCCAGCGGCGAGAGCATCGATACCTTCCATGCCGAGACCGTCGACTGGGATTGCGCTCACGCTGCCGAGGGCACGCTCGTCCAGTCCGGCAAGTACACTGGCATGCGCGGCGGTAAGCACTCCGAGGGTGAGGCTGCCATCGTGGCCGATCTCGAGGCCATGGGCTGCGGCCGTCGCAAGGTCGAGTTCCGCTTGCGCGACTGGCTCATCAGTCGCCAGCGCTATTGGGGCAACCCCATCCCGGCCATCCACTGCGAGCACTGCGGCATCGTGCCCGTGCCCGAGGATCAGCTGCCGGTGACGCTGCCCGAGAACCTGGACCTGGGCGCCGGCGAAACCCTCGCCGAGTGCAAGGAGTTCTACGAGACCACCTGCCCGGTCTGCGGTCGCCCGGCCAAGCGCGAGACCGATACCATGGACACCTTTACCTGCTCCAGCTGGTACTACCTGCGCTATACCGACCCGCACAACACCGAGCTGCCCTTCTCCAAGGGAGCCGCCGACCGTTGGATGCCCGTCGATAACTACATCGGCGGCATCGAGCACGCCATTCTGCACCTGCTCTACAGCCGTTTCTTTACCAAGGCACTGCGCGACCTGGGTCTGCTGAGTGTGGACGAGCCCTTCACCAACCTGCTGTGCCAGGGCATGGTCAAGGACGAGAACGGCGACACCATGTCCAAGTCCAAGGGCAACGTCGTGCCCCCGAGCTCGGTCATCGAGCCCTACGGTGCCGACACCATGCGTTTGGCGATCCTGTTTATCGCCCCGCCCGAGAAGGACTTCGACTGGGATCCCAAGGCCGTCGAGGGCGCCAACCGCTTCATCAAGCGCGCCTGGCGTATCGTTTGGCAGCTCGTCCAGTCCGGCGACGCCAACGTGGCCTTCGACAAGTCCGCGCTCGACGAGGTCGCGATGAAGCTCTATCGCGAGCGTCACCGCACCATCGCCAAGTGCACCGAGGACTTCGATCGCGGCCAGTTCAACACCGCCATCTCGGCCGTCATGGAGCTCGTCAACGCGGCGAGCGCCTACCTCAACGCCACCGAGGGTACCGCCCGCGACAAGGCGCTGTGCTACGGCGTGGCCAAGGATATCGTGAGCGTCCTTGCCCCCATCTGCCCGTTCTGGGCCGACGAGCTGTGGCACGAGGCGCTCGGCTGCGAGGGCAACGCCTACACCGCCGCCTGGCCCGAGTTCGACCTGGCCGAGTCCGTTGAGGACACGGTGCAGATCGTGGTCCAGGTGCTCGGCAAGGTCCGCGGCCGCGTCGACGTGGCCCGCGATGCCTCCAACGAGGAAATGCAGGCTGCCGCCGAGGCCGCTGTCGCTAAGTGGACCGAGGGCAAGACTGTCGTCAAGGCCATCTGCGTGCCCGGCAAGCTGGTCAACCTGGTGGTCAAGTAAGCGCTGCGCGCATAGCTGACATGCAACAAACGAGGGGCGATCCGGTTGGGTCGTCCCTCGTTTTGCATGTATCTGCCTAGTTGCCTTCGGCCAATTGTCCTATTCTTGTGGAGAAGCTGTGCGCACGCTGACCTGCAGATTCGTACTGTGCTTGCACGTTTCCGCAGCTATTGGTATAGTTTGCTTGCAAATGAAGTTGTAATTGAAAGAAGTGGGGTTTCGGCCCCGCTTCTTTTTTGTATGGATGGAGGTGCCGCAATGGTCAAGACCAAGACCGAGCAGGCGATCATCGACGCGCTCGAGGCCGTCGCTCCCCAGCACGATATCGACATCGTCGACGTCGAGCTCGTGGGTGCCACCAAGGCCCCCTGCGTGCGCGTGCGTATCGAGGGTGCCGAGGGTCAGAGCCTGTCGCTCAACGACGTCACGGCCAACACCAAGTGGGTCGGCGATGTGATTGAGGAGCTCGACCCCATCTCTTCGAGCTATACGCTCGAGGTGTCGAGCCCGGGTATGGCGCGCCCGCTGCGCCGCCCGAGTGACTTTGCCCGCTTTGTGGGCGAGAACTGCGAGCTCACCTCCACCGCCACCGAGGGCCGTCGCAAGTACGCCGGCAAGATTGCCGCCGCCACCGAGGCCGACGTGACCCTCGAGCTCGAGGACGGCGAGTCCGTTACCCTCGATTTCTCTGATGTTAAAAAGTGCAAATTGAAGCCCACCTACGACTTCAAGCCCGCGAAGGAAGGAAAGTAAGATGGCAGCATCCGACATGATGTCCGCCCTGATGGAGCTTTGCCAGGAGAAGCACATCGACCAGCTCTACCTGATCGACCGCCTGGAGCAGTCGCTCGCCAAGAGCTATGCCGAGATCCTGCATCTTGAGTGGGGCGCCAAGGTGACCATCGACCGCACCACCGGCAAGATCTACGTCTACCGCCTTGAGCCGATCGACGATTCCATGGACGAGGAGGGCAACTTCACCGAGTTCGAGGAGATCGACGTCACTCCCAAGAACACGAGCCGCATCGCTGCCCAGCACGCCAAGGCCGAGATTAACGCCATTGTGCGTAACTCCGCCCGCGAGCAGATCTACGAGGAGTTCTCCGGCCGCATCGGTGACCTCATCAGCGGTACCGTGCTGCAGTCCACGCCCGACTTCACGATCGTCAAGATCCGCGAGGGCGTCGAGGCCGAGCTTCCGCACTTCGACCAGCGTCGTTACGAGAACGAGCGCAACGAGCGTCCGATGGGCGAGCGCTACCTGCACAACCAGCACATCAAGGCCGTGATCATCGACGTTCGCGACCCCAACTCCAACCTGCAGCCGGTTCGCGGCGAGCACAGCCGTCCGCCGATTGTCATCTCCCGTACCCACCCCGAGCTCATGCGTCGTCTGTTTGAGCAGGAGGTGCCCGAGATCTATGAGGGCACCGTCCAGATCAAGTCGATCGCCCGCGAGCCCGGCCAGCGCTCCAAGGTCGCCGTCCACTCGCTTGACGATCGTCTGGATCCCGTGGGCGCCTGCGTCGGCCCCAAGGGCAGCCGTGTTCGCGCTGTCGTGGGCGAGCTCCGTGGCGAGCGCGTCGACGTCATCCTGTGGGATGCCGATCCTGCCGTCTATGTCGCCAACGCCCTGTCGCCCGCTAAGGTCACCCGCGTCCTCATCGACGAGGAGAAGGCCTACGCCGGCGTCATCGTGCCCGACGACCAGCTGTCCCTCGCCATCGGCAAGGAGGGCCAGAACGCCCGCCTCGCCGCGCGCCTTACCGGCTGGCACATCGACATCAAGTCCGAGACGCTTGCCGCCGACATCCTCAAGAACGTTCCCGTTCACGAGGAGCCCGCCGCCGACCTGATCGGTGACGAGGAGGACGAGGACGTCCGCCGCTGCGAGTACGTGTCCGAGGACGGCATCCAGTGCCGCAACCAGGCTCGTCCCGGCTCCCGTTTCTGCGGTGTCCACGACACCGACGCCTTCGATGATGCGGAGGACCTGATCTAGCGCGCGGTTGCGCCGGGCGGGTCCCGGCGCGTCTCCCACGCTCGTTCAGTCTCTAGGCACCCAAGGTGCCAGAAAGGGTAGGTGAAGTCATATGGCAAAAGTCCGTGTGTCCACCCTGGCCAAAGAGTTCGGCATGACCTCCAAGGAACTGATGGGTCATCTCGCCGATATGAAGATTCCCGCTAAGTCCGCTTCCTCCACCTTGGAGGACGCCTATGTCGCCATGGTCCGCAAGCAGCTCGCCTCGGTGATCGAGGCCCGCGCCCAGGAAGTCGAGGCCGCCAAGCAGGCCGAGGAGCAGGCAGCTGCCGCCGAGGAGGCCGCCCGCGCCGCCGAGGCCGAGCGCGAGCGCATCGCCGCCGAGAAGGCCCGCGAGGAGGAGCGTCGCCAGTTTGCCGCAGCCCAGGCTGCCGAGGAGGCCGCCCGCGCCGAGGCCGAGGCTAAGAAGAAGGCCGAGCAGGAGCGTCTTGCCCGCGAGAAGGAGGAGGCTGCCCGCGAGGCCCAGCGCCGCGCCGTTCCCGCTTCCGACTCCGGTTCGCGCTTCCGTTCGCTGCTCGACCAGATCGCCGCACAGGAGACCGTGCTCAAGGAGAAGAAGGACGCCGAGGACAAGGCCAAGGCCGAGCGCGCCGCAGAGCGCGGTAACCGTCGTGGCGGCAATAACGATCGCCGCGGTGGCCGTCGTAACGATCGCAACGCTTCCGACAACAACTCCGAGCGCAATGCCTCCGAGAGCCGTCCGCACAGCCATCGCACCAACGCCAGCAACAACGTCGCTGCCGGCATGGACTTCCCCAACCCCGATAAGCAGGGCAAGGGCAAGAAGCGCAAGGGCGGTCACAACAACGAAGAGGACCACTACAGCCGCATGGCTCGCGAGGCCGAGGAGTACAGCCGCGAGAAGGTGCTCGAGGAGGCTCGTGCCGCCGTCGAGGAGGCCTCTCGCGAGTCCACCGGTCGCCGCAAGAAGCGCAAGGAGAAGCGCGAACGCGAGGCTGCCAAGGCTCAGGAGGAGCGCAAGATAGAGGAGGCGCTGGCCCAGGGCGTGAACCCCGAGGACCTCGACGCCATCAAGGTCTCCCAGGGCGTTACCGTCCAGGAGCTTGCCGAGGCGCTTGACGTTCCGGCCAACGACATCATCAAGCGCCTGTTCCTGCTGGGTACGCCGCTCACCATGACGCAGTCCATGTCCGACGACCTCGTCGAGCTCGTCGCCGACGACCTGGGCCGTCAGATTAAGATCATCACCCCCGAGGAGGAGAACACCTTCTCGTTCTACGACGATCCCGCCGACCTTAAGCCGCGCGCCCCGGTCGTCACCGTCATGGGCCACGTCGACCACGGTAAGACGTCGCTGCTCGACGCCATCCGTCATACCGGCGTTGCTGCCGGCGAGGCGGGCGGCATTACGCAGGCCATCGGCGCTTCGCAGGTCATGATCAACGACCGCAAGATCACCTTTATCGATACCCCGGGTCACGCCACCTTTACGGCTATGCGTGCCCGTGGTGCTAAGGTGACCGACATCGTCATTCTGATCGTGGCCGCCGACGACGGCGTCATGCCCCAGACGGTCGAGTCGATCAACCATGCCAAGGCCGCCGGCGTTCCCATCGTCGTCGCCGTCAACAAGATCGATAAGCCGGGCGCCAACCCCGACCGCGTGCGCCAGGAGCTCACCGAGTACGGCGTCATCCCCGAGGAGTGGGGCGGACAGAACATGTTCGTCAACATCTCGGCCAAGCAGAAGATCGGTATCGACGACCTTCTGGAGACCGTGCTGCTTCAGGCCGACGTTCTCGAGCTCAAGGCCAACCCGGACACCTTTGCCTCCGGCAACGTCCTCGAGGCCAAGCTCGACAAGGGCCGCGGCTCGGTCGCTACCGTGCTCGTGACCCGCGGTACCCTGCACGTGGGCGATACGCTGGTCGCCGGCCTTACCTACGGCCGCGTCCGCGCCATGCTCGACCCCAAGGGTCGCGCCGTCACCGAGGCCGGTCCCTCCGACGCCGTCGAGATTTTGGGCCTGCAGTCCGTGCCCAACGCCGGCGACGAGTTCCGCGTGTTTGAGGACGAGCGCGAGGCTCGCGCCCTTGCCGACGAGCGTTCGCTCAAGGCCCGTATCGAGGAGCAGAGCCGCGTCAAGCACGTCACGCTCGAGAACCTCTTCGAGACCATCGCCGACGCCGAGGTCAAGGAGCTCAACCTGATCATCAAGGCCGACGTCCAGGGTTCCATCGAGGCCCTTCAGGACTCGCTCGACAAGATGGATCAGTCCGAGGTTCGCATCAACACGATCCACTCCGCCGTTGGCGCCATCAACGAGACCGACGTGGTCCTGGCCGACGCCTCCAACGCCATCATCATCGGCTTTGGCGTCCGTCCCGACGGTAAGGCCCGCTCCGCCGCCGAGCGCGAGGGCGTCGAGATCCGTTGCTACGACGTCATCTACAAGTGCCTCGAGGAGCTCGACGCCGCCCGTATCGGCATGCTCAAGCCCACCGAGGTCGAGGTCGCCACGGGTACCGCGACCGTCCTTGACACCTTCAAGGTGCCCAAAGTCGGTATCGCCGCCGGTGTCCGCGTCGAGGAGGGCGAGATCGCCGCGACCGATTCCGTGCGCCTGGTGCGCGACGGTATCGTGGTCTTCAACGGCAAGATCGCCTCGATGCGCCACTACAAGGACGAGGCCAAGAGCCTCAAGAGCGGTTCCGAGGGCGGCATTGGCCTGGAGAACTTCCAGGACATCAAGCCCGGCGACCAGATCGAGGGTTACCGCATCGACCAGGTTGCCCGTACCGAGTAGGGGGTAGCGCTATGAAGCAAACGCAGGCAACCCGCCGTCTGGGCGAGCAGCTTCGCGAGAAGCTTGGTTATATCCTGCTCTTTGAGGTTTCCGATCCGCGTCTCGACCTAGTTACTTTGACCGCGGTCGAGGTCGCGGTGGACCGTTCGTTCGCGCGTGTGTACGTGTCGTGCGATGCGAGCCGCTACGATGAGGTCATGGAGGCGCTCGCAAGCGCCAAGGGCCGTATTCGCAGCCTGTTGGCTCGCTCGCTCGATTGGCGTGTTACGCCCGAGCTCGATTTTCGCATCGATCGCTCGACCGATGAGGCCGAGCGCATCACGCGTGCGCTGGAAAACGTTCCCGCCACGCTTGCGATCGAAAAGGACGAGGACGGCTATCCGATAGCGGATGCCGCCCAGGAGGCAGCTTTAGATGACTAATTCCGCCGACCTCGCCTCGTGCGAGTCTGCAGATATTCAGCGACGCATCCTCGAGCTCATCGAGGGTGCGTCCTCCATTGCGATTTCGGGACATACTTCTCCCGATGGCGATGCCTTGGGCTCCGTGCTGGGTCTGGGCCTCTCGCTCATGAAGTTTTTCCCCAACAAGGACATTGCCCTGCTGCTGGCAGACGATGACCCGGTTCCGCGTATCTACCGCTTTATGGAAGGCTCCGATCGCCTGGTGCCGGCATCTGCGTACACTGGCAATCCGGACCTGTTCATCTCGGTGGACGTACCGGTCGTCGAGCGTCTCAACAACTCGGCCGAGGTGCTTCGCCGCTCCAAGCATGTGGTTTGCTTTGATCACCATCCGGCGCGTGAGGAGTTTGCCGAGCTCAGTCTGAGGCGCGTTGAAGCTGCAGCCTGCGCCATGATCATTGACCGTTTCTTGGACAATTGTGGCATTGTCGCCCGTGATGGCGTCGCGACTTGCTTGCTGTGCGGCTTGGTGACCGACACCGGTCGTTTCCAGTACCAAAACGCCGATGCTGCTGCGTTCCATGCGGCCTCGCGACTGGTTGCTCACGGTGCCGATCCGGCGCGTGTGGCACTCGAGGTATATCAGAGCATGCGCGTTGAGTTTTTGCACCTCAAGTCCATCGTTATGGGCCGTATTAAGACGGTGGCCCACGGGCGCGTGGCGTATAGCTACGCGTACCAGAGTGACCTTGAGGCTTGTGGTGTCACCTCGGATGAGTGCGACGGCCTGGTTGACGTGGTGCGCTCGGTGATGGGCGTGGAGGTCTGCCTGTTCCTGAAGGGCATTGAGGGCGATACCAAGGTGCGCGGCAACCTGCGCTCCAAGGGCGACCTCAACGTGTCCGAGATCGCTGCTGCCTTTGGCGGAGGCGGACATTCCGCTGCCGCCGGTTTCTCCAACAACGGAACGATTCTCGAGACGCTCACCGTGGCACTTCCCATGCTGTCCGAGCTGGTAGGGGAGGATCCCGCTTCGGTGACCGTCGAGCTTTAACTTTTTGGATGGTACATGGCTCGTCGTACGCCTTCTCAACTGAATATGCTGCTCGCCGTCGATAAGCCGGTGGGCTGCACGTCCCACGATGTGGTCTCGCAATGTCGGCGCGCTCTCCATGAGCGGCGCGTCGGCCATGCCGGCACGCTCGACCCTATGGCATCGGGTGTCATGGTGGTGGGCGTGGGCCAGGCCACCCGTCTGCTGGGTATGCTAACCCTCGATACCAAAAGCTATGTCGCCGACATTTCGTTTGGTGCCGAGACCAATACCGATGATGCGGAGGGCGAGGCGGTCCGCACGGTGGCTGTTGCCAACGAGCTCCGCGACCCTGCCTATGCCCGTGAGCACTTGGCCGCTATGTTGGGTCCGCAGATGCAGGTGCCGCCGGCGTTTTCGGCTATCTCGGTCAATGGCGTTCGCGCCTACAAGTCTGCTCGCGAGGGCAATGCGGTGGACCTACCTCCGCGCCCCGTCCAGGTCTATGCCGCCGACCTGATCGCCGTGGGCGGCGAGGGTGATACGTGTGTGTGGACCGTGGCGTTCTCGGTGAGCAAGGGCACCTACATTCGTGCGCTCGCTCGCGACCTGGGCCGCGCCTGCGAGAGCGCCGCGCACATTTCCGCGCTGCGCCGCACGGCCTCTGGTGTTGTTTCCATTGGCGCTTGTCATGCGGTCGAGGAGCTTTCTCCCGAGTCCGCGGCTGGCTTTGCCCTAGATCCTATTGCGGCCCTGGGCGCCACGCGTGTTGACTTGCCGGGCAATCTTGCCGACGACCTGCTCTGCGGCCGTCGCATTCCCGTTGAGCGTGCGCTTGCCGATTTCGATGCCTCGAAGGCGCCGTTTGCGTTGGTGCTCGATGGGGGACTCAAGGCGCTCGCCCGCATTGAGGGTGGCCGCTTTGTTATGGAGCACGTGTTTCCGCAGGCAATCGGCGGTGTTCGATGATGTTGTCCGCTCGCGAGCTCGCGCGTATTTTTTTCGCGGGCGGGTCGGACGAGGCTCGCATCGTTGCTGCCGATGCGTTTGATAAGTGTGAGCACCTGGGTGCTGCCTCGATCGCCATTGGCGTGTTCGACGGCGTTCACCGTGGACACCAGGAACTCATCGAAGCGCTTGTCCGTGATGCCCGCGTCCATGGCTGCAAGGCCGTCGTAGTTACCTTCGATCCGGACCCGGACGTCGTGGTGAGCCCTTCGCCCGCTCAAAAATTGATGACGACGGCCGACCGTCTGCATACCCTGGCTCAAACCGGGATCGATGCGGTGGTGGCCGTTCCCTTTACGCCTGAGGTTGCGGCGCTTGACCATGTTGATTTTCTCTCGCTGGTGTCGCGTCTGGTCGACATTCGATCGATTCGCGTTGGCAGTGACTTTAGGCTGGGTCGTGGCGGGGCTTCTGGTGTTGCCGAGATGCGCGCCTGGGGTTCCGAGCACGGCGTTGACGTGTATGGTCACGACCTGCTTTGCGAGGGCGGTGAGGCCATTTGCGCCACCCGCATTCGTCATGAGCTGGGACAGGGCCATGTGGAGCTGGCTGCTGAGTTGCTCGGCCGCCCGTATATGGTGCGCGGCGGTGTTATTCGCGGCCGTCACGAGGGTTCTGGCATGGGCTTTCCCACGGCAAACCTGCAAGTTCCCGACGGCATTCAGGTGCCTGCCGATGGCGTGTATGAGGGCCTGGTGCTCGTCGATGACACCGTGTGGCCCGCTGCTGTTAACGTCGGACTGCCGCCGACGTATGCCGACGATGCGGCATCTGCGCATCTCGAGGCTAACTTAATTGGTTATATGGGCGACCTGTATGGCGCTTCCGTTTCGCTGGCGTTTACGCGCTGGCTGCGTCCCTCGCGTGTGTTCGATTCGCTGGATGAGTTGATTGCGATCGTCGAGGGTAATATCGAGGACATTCGTCACAACTTGGGTGAGCAGGGGGTGAGCATCCGTGATTAGCGATGAGGAGAAAGACCAGGTACGCGCTGCGTCCGACCTAGTCGCCATCGTGCAGGAAACGGTTGAACTCAAGCCCCGCGGCCACGAGTTTTGGGGTTGCTGCCCCTTTCATGGCGAAAAGACGCCGTCATTCCACATTATCCCTGCCACGCAGGTGTGGCATTGCTTTGGCTGCGGCGAGGGTGGCGACGTCTTCACCTATATCATGAAGCGCGAGAACCTGAGCTTTCCCGAGTCAATCCGTTATTTGGCCGATCGCGCGGGTATTGAGCTGCATGACACCGGAGATCGCCGCGAGCGCGGTACCAAGCGTGCCCGCATCTACGATCTGTGCGCCGAGACCGCCCAGTTCTACCACACCATGCTTATGCGCGGTAAGGACGGCCGTCCGCGCGAGTACTTTGCCAGCCGCGGCATGGGTGGTGACGTCTGCCGCCGCTACTGCCTGGGTTTTGCGCCGGGCCGCAATATGCTGGTGTCGCACCTGTCTCAGGCGGGCTTTACCCCGCAGGAGATGATCGACGCCAATGTTGCTGTGAGCCGCGGGCGAGGGCAGCTTGCCGACCGCTTCTACGACCGCGTAATGTTTCCCATCTTTGACGAGCAGGGTCACAACATTGCCTTTGGCGGTCGCATCATGGGTGACGGCCAGCCTAAGTATCTCAACACCGCCGAGACGAGCGTGTTTCACAAAAAGCGAAACCTCTACGGCTTTAATTGGGCCAAGGAGTTTATCGTCGCGCAGGATACCGCCATTGTGGTGGAGGGCTATACCGACTGCATCGCCTGCTGGGAGGCGGGGATTAAAAACGTTGTCGCCACGCTGGGCACCGCGCTCACGGAGCATCACGTCAAGACGCTCACTCGCTTTGCCAAGCGCATCGTGTATATGTTTGACGGCGATGCCGCCGGTCAAAAGGCCGCTCGTCGCGCGATTCAGTTTATCGAGCAGGATTCGATGGACCTGCGCTGCGTGGTGCTGCCCGACGGCAACGATCCTATGGAGTTTATTACGGCACATGGTGGTCAGGAGCTGCAGACGCGCATCGACGCTGCCGAGCCGCTCATGGACTTCGTGTACCGTTCGCTGCAGGAGTCGAGCGACATCACTACGCCAGGCGGTCGCGCCAAGGCGCTGGAAGATGCGCTGACGCTTATCTATCCGCTGCGCGATAGCTATATGATCGACACGTACTTTATCCAGATCGCCGATCTGCTGGGTTTGGATTTGGAGACGGTGCGCGCGAGTTCGGGTCGCGTGTTTCGCGATGTCGCCAAGCGCGAAGATGCGGAACGACGTCGTGAGCAGAACTATGAACGCCAGCGGGCACAGGCTGAGCGGTCCAGCGGGACGGGCAGCCGGGCGTCGAGTTCTCGCGACGCCGGTCGTGGTGCTTGGGCGTCGGGCGCGACGCCGGCAGTAGCGGCACTGGTCGAAGAAACGCCGTACGACTACGTCCCGCTCGATGCCTACGGTGCCACGCCCGTGGAGGTCGTCGACGATCTGCCGCCAATCGATGTGTCTGATGATATGGGCGCTGTGCCTGTGGCTGATGGTTCGGGCGCACCGGCTGCGGCGGCGCCGATGGTTCTTACCGATCTAGAGCGCAAGTCCTTGGCAGGGGAGCGCGAGCTGTTGACGATGCTCACGAGCTACCCCGACTTGTTCCGCACGTATGCCGACCGCATCTGCTCCATCGAGTGGGTTGACCCACGTCACGAGTCCATCGCATGGGCCGTTCTGGCAACGCCGCCGGGAACCGATCCTGCAGCCTGCATGGATGCGGCACGCTCGGTGTGTCCCGAGGCGGCAACGCTTGTGAGTGCCGGGCGCATCTCGGCGACGAGCAAGCACCCTACCGAGACGAACATCGTGTTTATGCTCGATACGCTCGAGCTCTACACCATCAAGCGCCGCATGCGTGCCGCACAGGCCAAGCTGCGCCAGGACCGTTCGCTCGATGATGAGGCCCGTCGCGCGCTGACCGTGCAGGCCGCGCAGGATTCGCAGCGTCAACGCGAACTGCAAAAGTCGATCGGCGGCGTGGCGGACCCGTTTCGCTTGATCGGCCTGGAGGCCGCGGGCACCGAACAAGCCTAGATGTTGTGGTCAACCAGCGTATTCTCGCCTATATCCAGTCCTCTTTTTGGGTATAGACGTCAATGTGTGTGCTAAAGTATTGAGTCCTGTGGACTATGAAGGGAGAATCTGTGCCAAAAAAGACTGAGAGCACGGGTACTGGGCTGGAATCCTACGTTGCAAAGCTTATGGGCAACGGCTCAAACAGGACTTCGGTAACCGAGGACGAGATTCAGGTCGCCCTGAAGGATATCGATGTTTCTGACGAGCAGCTCACCGCGGTGTATTCCGCGCTGCGCAACAGCGGCATCCAGATTATCTCCGCGAGCGGTAACGACGACGCCCCCATGGACGTCGACGATGACGATAACGATACCGATACCGACGATTTCGATGACGACGACGAGCACGATTCCGGCTCGCTCGACGATCACGAGCTCAAGATGGCCCGTCAGGCCGACGCCGAGATGGGTTCTTCCAAGAGCAAGAAGAAGCGCACCGTGCGCACGTCCCGTTCGCGTTCGCGCGTGCGCGGCATCGATGCCTCCACGGTGATGCTGACCGGCGACCCGGTCCGTATGTACCTCAAGGAGATCGGCAAGGTCGACCTGCTGACCGCCTCCGAAGAGGTCGATCTGGCCATGAAGATCGAGGCCGGTCTCGAGGCCACCGAGAAGCTCGAGGCTGCCGAGGCAGGCGAGCTCGAGCTCACGCGTGCCGAGATGCGTCGTCTTACGCGCATTGAGAACGTGGGCCTCGAAGCCAAGCAGGCACTCATCAGCGCAAACCTGCGTCTGGTCGTCTCCATCGCCAAGCGCTATGTCGGTCGCGGCATGCTGTTCCTGGACCTGATCCAGGAGGGCAACCTCGGTCTGATCCGCGCCGTCGAGAAGTTCGACTACCAGAAGGGCTTTAAGTTCTCCACGTATGCCACGTGGTGGATCCGTCAGGCCATCACGCGCGCTATCGCCGACCAGGCCCGTACCATCCGTATTCCCGTGCACATGGTCGAGACCATCAACAAGCTCGTCCGCGTGCAGCGCCAGCTCCTTCAGGACCTGGGTCGCGACCCGACCCCCGAGGAGATCGGTGCCGAGATGGACATGAGTGCCGACCGCGTCCGCGAGATCCAGAAGATTTCGCAGGAGCCCGTTTCGCTCGAGACCCCCATCGGCGAGGAAGAGGATTCCCAGCTGGGCGACTTTATCGAGGACTCCCAGGCCATCGTTCCGCCCGATGCCGCCAGCTTCTCCATGCTGCAGGAGCAGCTCACCCAGGTGCTCGACTCGCTTGCCGATCGTGAGCGCAAGGTTATCGAGCTGCGCTTTGGCCTTGTCGACGGACATCCCCGTACGCTCGAGGAAGTCGGCCGCGAGTTTGGCGTCACGCGCGAGCGCATCCGCCAGATCGAGTCCAAGACCCTGGCCAAGCTCCGCCACCCGAGCCGCTCGAGCAAGCTTAAGGACTACATCGAGTCTTAACCTCGCAAGCAAGAATCGCCCTCAAGCACATCCGCTTGAGGGCGCTTTCATGTTGTCGTTGGGGACGTTCTTGAATGACTGGTCGTTTAAGAACGTCCCCAATGACTAGGTCGGAAAAATTCTCAAAAAAGTTCTTGCCCTAAGCTGATTCGTCCGTATAATAAACTTCGTTGCTTGAGAGCACGCACCTTTTCCTCGGTAGCTCAATGGTAGAGCACGCGGCTGTTAACCGCGCTGTTGTAGGTTCGAGTCCTACCCGGGGAGCCAGAATTTCTCAGCCCATTCCGCTGGGCTTTTTAATTCCTCGGTAGCTCAATGGTAGAGCACGCGGCTGTTAACCGCGCTGTTGTAGGTTCGAGTCCTACCCGGGGAGCCAGGTTGTAAAACCCGTCGCTTATGCGGCGGGTTTTTTCATGCCGCGATCGCCTGTGGCGAACGTTACCGTATCAACATTTCGTGTCGAGGATGTAATCGCGAACCCCGCCACCTCAACATGGCGCACTCGTTGTAAACTATTGGAATGATTGCTCCCACGAGATGGTGCCGTGAGCACCAGATAAGGAGATTCTTGTGTCTGAGACCATTAACGGCAGCCTGAGCGTCTCGAACGACGTTATTGCCGATATTGCCGGTTATGCCGCGATGACGTGCTATGGCGTCGTCGGTATGGCCGAACAGCTCCAGGGCGCCGAGAGCGTGCGCCTGCTTGCCGGTCAGCGCCTCCGCAAGGGCGTGCTTGTCTCCGCCGACGAGAACGGCCTTACGGTCGATCTTCACGTCGTGCTCGAGAACGGCGTCAACATGAAGTCCGTCTGCCACAATCTTTCGAGCTCTGTTGCCTTCACCCTGCAGGAGATCGCCCAGATCGATCCCGCCAGCCTTAAGATCGGCATCCACATCGACGCGCTCAAGAGCCGTCTGAACTAGCATCCGAAAACGGAGATTCAAATACCCATGATTGCAAAGACCATTCGCACCTGTTTTCCGATCGCTGCGGCTGCCGTTTCCGACAAGGCCGAGGAGATCAACAAGCTCAACGTCTTCCCCGTACCCGACGGCGACACCGGCACCAACATGTCGCTCACGCTCGCCTCGGTGACCAAGGAGCTCTCCGCCCTTCCCGCCGATGCCGATATGGAGGCCATCGCCGGCGCCATCACCCACGGCTCCCTGATGGGTGCCCGCGGCAACTCCGGCGTCATCACCTCGCAGATCCTGCGCGGCGTGGCCGAGGGTCTCGTCTCTGTCGACGAGCCCATTACGTCCGCCAACATCGCCTTCGCTTTCCGTCGCGCCGTCAAGGTCGCCTTTCAGGCCGTTCGCAAGCCCATCGAGGGCACGATCCTCACGGTGCTTCGCGATGTCTCGACCAAGGCCGATGAGTGCGAAAAGAAGAAGTTCTCGGCCGAGGACGCGCTCGACGCCATCGTCGTCGAGGCCTACCAGTCCGTCGCCCGCACGCCCGACCTGCTGCCCGTTCTGAAGGAGAACGGCGTGGTCGACTCCGGCGCCTTTGGCTTTGCCATCTTCCTGGAGAACTTTGTTGCCGCCGCGCTTGGCCGCAGCACCGTTGTCGAGGATTTCTCCGCCACGTTTGATTCTGCCGGCTCTGCCCGCGACGCGGCCCTTGGTCGCGTTGAGATCGAGGCCAACGACGACTGGGAGGGCTCGGAGTTCCGCTACTGCAACGAGTTTCTCTTTAAGGCCGACGCCCCGTTTGACGAGGACGAGTGCCTTAAGTTCCTGGGCTCCATGGGCGACTGCGAGCTGCTCGTGGGTGCCTACCCCGACTACAAGATCCACGTGCACTCCAACACCCCCAACCTGGTGCTCGAGCACATGCTGCAGCTCGGTCAGATCTACGAGGTCTTTATTCACAACATGGAGATGGAGGCCCACGACCGTACCGCCAAGATTCATGAGGATCAGGAGAAGGCCGCCGAGCCCGCCAAGGCGTTGGGCTTTGTCGCCGTTGCCGCTGGTTCGGGCGAGGCCGACATCCTCAAGTCCCTCGGCGTTGACGTGATCGTCTCGGGTGGCCAGACCATGAACCCCTCGACCGCCGACCTGCTGGGCGCGGTGGACCAGGTCAACGCGACCTCGGTCATTATCCTGCCCAATAACGGCAACATCCGCATGGCTGCCGAGGCCGCCGCCTCTGCCTGCACCGACAAGAAGGTCGCCGTCGTTCCCACCAAGACCGTCCCGCAGGCGTTCTCCGCGCTGTTCGCGGTCCTGCCCGATTCCGAGCTCGAGGACGCCGTTGCCGCCATGGTCGACGCCATCAGCGAGGTTCGCGATGGCGAGGTCACTCGTGCCGTGCGCGATTCCAGCGCCTCTGACGGCTCTCCGATTCACTCCGGTGATGTCATGGGTATCATTGCCGGCTCCATCGACGTGGTCGGCTCCGATGTGAAACAGGTCACGCTCGACTGCATCAACCGCATGCAGGAGGAAGAGGAGGGCGACGCGCTGACGATTCTGGCCGGCGAGGAGCTGTCCGATGAGGCCTTCCAGGAGATCGTCGACGCCATCGAGGAGGCTCAGCCCGACCTGGAGATCGACGCCCATCGTGGCGAGCAGCCGCTCTACCCCGTGATCTTCTCGATCGAGTAGGCATCTGCCCATGTCCGAGCTGTGCTCCGTGCCGCGCGTCTCGGAGCGCTTTGCCCAGAGCAATGCGCTCGACGAGGATATCGCGCGACTCAAATATGTTTCGGGTAAACGTGAGGAGGCCCTTCGCCGTCTGGGAATTCGGACGGTGGGGGACCTCCTTCTCCATATCCCTCACCGATATCTCGACTTTACGCGCTCCTGGTCCATTGAGATGGCTCCCATCGGTACCGTGTGCACGATTGTCGCCACGGTCGATCGTGTCGTCCAAAAGCAGCCCCGCCCGCGTATGCAGGTGACCGAGGTCTCGCTGGTGGACGAGACGGGCGTGCTGCAAGTCGCCTTTTTCCGTCAGCCCTGGATTGCCCAGCAGTTTAAGCAGGGCGACCGCCTGGCCGTGATGGGTAAGGTCGAGTTTGCCTACGGCTTTAAGCAGATGGCCTCGCCGCACTTTGAAAAGCTCGAGGACGGGCGTGCCGCGGGCACCATTCTGCCGGTCCATTACGTGAGCGATGGTGTGAGCCAGGCGTGGATGCGCCGCATCGTTAGCGGCGCGCTCGAGGCTGTCGGCAATCCCTTCGACCCGATTCCTGCGCGCTTACGCGTCAAGCGCCGCCTGATGAGCAATGCCCGTGCGTTGCGCTCGATCCACTTTCCTTCGAGTATGGCCGAGCGCGATATCGCGCGCCGGCGTCTTGCCTACGAGGAGTGTCTCTGCTTGCAGCTCGCACTGCGTCTGCGCAACGATGGCGGCTTGGTCGAGGTGGTTCCCTACGCCCACGTCGCGGGCGAGCACTTGGCCGCGCTTAGGCAGGCCCTGCCGTTTTTGCTGAGCGACGAGCAGGAGGCCGCGTTCCAAGACATTCTGCACGACATGTGCGATGGCGGGCGCGTGATGAACCGTCTGCTGCTGGGCGATGTCGGTACCGGCAAGACCGCCGTTGCCGCCTGCGCGCTGGCTGTGGCTGCCGATAGCGGCACGCAGGCCTGCGTTATGGCGCCCACGGGCGTGTTGGCGCGCCAATATGCCGATAAGACCGGCCCTCTGCTCTCGCAGGCCGGCATGTCCTGGGCGCTTCTGACGGGTGCCACGCCGGCCGCAGAGCGCGAGCGCATCCATGCACAGCTGGAATCGGGCGAGCTCGACGTCCTCTTTGGCACCCACGCGGTCCTTTCGGATGACGTTACGTTCAAGCATCTGTCGCTCGTGGTCATCGATGAGCAGCACCGGTTTGGCGTCGGCCAACGCAACGCCCTGCGCGCGAAGGGCCCCGGTGCCGATCTGCTCGTTATGACGGCAACGCCCATCCCGCGTACGCTGGCGCTTTCGGTCTACGGCGATCTGGATACGAGCATCATCCGCCACCGGCCTGTTCCGGGTGCCGGTGTGACGACGTGTGTTCTCACCGAGTCGAGCCGTGACCTCGCCTATGGAGTCATCCGCGAGGCACATGACAAGGGTCAGCAGGCCTACGTGATTTGCCCGCTCGTGGAGCCGAGTGACTCGGCCGATGAGCTGGAAGACGTGCCCGGTATTGCCCGCGACGATGAGGGCCGCGTAACCGTCCCCGTGCCGCTGCACGATACGGCGACCGAGCTCGATCGCCTGCGTTTGGCGTTGCCGGGTCTTGCCATCGAGCGCCTTCACGGCCGTATGCCAGCGGGGGAGAAGGACCAGGTTATCGATGCCTTTAAGCGTGGCGAGATTGACGTGCTCGTCTCGACTACGGTGGTCGAGGTGGGCGTCGACGTGCCCAACGCCACCGTCATGGTCATCGAGAACGGCGAGCGCTTTGGTTTGGCTGCCCTGCACCAGCTGCGCGGTCGCGTGGGCCGTGGCAGCGTGTCGGGCACGTGCCTGGTCATGACACACTCCAAGGGCAACGGCGGCGCATCGGCGGCACAAGACCGTCTCCAGTCGCTCGAAAAGACCTCGGACGGCTTTACGCTCGCCCAGATGGACCTGCGCCTGCGCCATGAAGGCGAGATCCTGGGTTATCGCCAGCATGGTGGTGTGACCCTGCGCTTTGTCGACCTGGACGCCGACGAGGAGCTGATCGAGTGGGCCCATTTGGACGCGGTCGAGCTCTTGCGGTATGCTTGCAACCTTGACTCTGTGGCGACGCGTCCCTTGCGCGACGCGGTCGCCATGCGTTATCGACATATCTTTAAGGAGGTCAGCGGAGGATGAGAATCATCGGCGGCGAATGGCGCGGTCGTAAGATCGAGGAGCCCCGTGGTCGCGATGTCACCCGCCCCACGACTGATCGCGTGCGCGAGGCGTGCGCATCTATGGTCATGTCGGCATTCGATTTCGATTTGGACGAGGTTCGTGTGTTGGACGCCTTTGGCGGCTCCGGTGCCTTAGGGTTAGAGATGCTCTCTCGTGGGGCCCGCTCGCTCACGACGTTTGAGATCGATCGCAACGCCGCGCGGCTCATTACCAAGAATATCGAGTCGCTCTGCCGTGACCGTGCGCGTTGGCGTGTCGTCACCGGCGATGTGCTGGCGAGCGCCTCACGCGGTCGTGTACCGGGCGGCCCCTTTGATCTGGTCCTGCTCGACCCGCCCTATGCTTTTGGTGCCGAGCCAGTCGAGGAACTGCTGCAGAATCTGGCCCAGCAGGGTCTGCTTGCGTCTGGCGCTTACGCCCTGTTTGAGCATGCCGCCGCCGATGCGGGCGCGCATCCGGCAGACTTTGAGACTGTACGTGAGAAGCGCTACGGCATTACCTCGGTCGACCTGCTCCGTTGGGTCGGCGATAGCAAGGACGGCGGCACTGATGCTAACGAAAATGACGAGGCAGTATCCCCGGAGGACGCCCATGAGTGACACGATTAATCGCGTGATCGTCCCGGGCACCTTCGATCCCATCACGTTTGGCCATATCGATGTGATCCGCCGCGCCCGCCGCATCTTTCCCAGCGTGATCGTCGCTGTTGCCGAGTCGCAGGGTAAAAACGGTGTGGGCACCACGTTTATGCTCGATGAGCGCGTGGCGCTGGCCCGCGAGGCGCTCGGTGATATCGACGGCGTCGAGGTCCTGCCCTTTACCGGCCTCTTGGTCGACTTCGCTCGTGAGCAGGGGGCGGGGGCCGTGGTCAAGGGTCTGCGCGCCATGACCGACTTTGAGTATGAGCTGCAGCAGGCCGACCTTAACTATCGCCTGGATAGCGAGCTGGAGTCCATCTTTGTCATGAGTGCGCCGCAGTACGGCTATATCTCGAGCTCGGTCGTTCGCCAGATCGCCTCGCTCGGCAGTGACGTATCGACGTTTGTCCCGTCCAACGTGGTCGAAGCGCTCAAACATCGCTTTTCGTGACGTTTCTTATTGCCTGGTGGCATGTGGTAAACTAGCACGATGATATGTTACCTATGAAAGGAGACCGGATGCCGGGCGAGAATTTTCCTGGCGATAGGATCGTCAGCTTGGTCGATGAGCTCGAAGGGCTGATCGAGGAAGCCAAGCCGCCTTTCGGCAAGAACGCTCAGTTCAAGGTCATCGACGCCGACGTGTTCTTCAACATCCTCGACGAGATCCGCATGAGCTATCCCGAGGAGTGGCAGAAGTCCCGCCGTATCCTTAAGGAGCGCGAGGAGCTTATGGCTTTCCCCCCCCCCGTTGACCTTGGAGCTTATGGCTTCCGCCGCCGCTCAGGCCGATTCCATCATCGCCGACGCTCAGCAGCAGGCCCTCACCATTGCCGGTGAGCAGGAGATCGTCCGCCTTGCGCAGCAGCAGGCCGACGACATCCGCGATCGTGCCCAGCAGTACGAGCGCGAGACGCGTTATGCTGCCGAGGACTACGCAGAGCAGGTCTTTACGCACTTGGAGGAGAACCTCAAGAGCCTGACCGGCACCGTTACCCGTTGCCGTCAGCAGCTCAACGAGGGTGCCGCCCAGCAGAATGGTCAGTGGTAATGGCTGAGTTCCCGAGCGTTACCGTCGATCTTTCCGAGCAGCTCGAGTTTCCTGGAGATTCGTATCCGCTGACCGGTAAGGTCGATGTCGCCACCTACACGGTGGGCGAGAAGGAGTACCAGCTACAGGACGGCATCGACTACGACGTTGTCTTTACCAATGCCGGTACCGGTGTCTTGCTCACGGGCATGGTTCGCGCGCACGCCACCGGCGAGTGCGACCGTTGCCTGGAGCCCGCCTCGTTTGATATCGCCGGCGAGATCGAGGAGTTTTATCTCTTTGAGGTGCCCGAGGATCCCGAGGCCTACGAGGACGGCTATGAGCTTCTGGGTGAGGACCGCATCATCGATCTGGGTGAGCCCATCAATGACGCGGTCGTTATGGACACGCCGTTTGTGGTGCTCTGCAAGCCCGATTGCCGCGGTCTGTGCCCCACTTGCGGTCGCAATCTCAACGTCGAGCAATGCGATTGCGCCGTCCAGGCAGAGGCAGAATGGGCCGCTGCCACGGAAAATCCATTTGCAGCATTGAAGAATCTCAAGCTCGATGAGTAAAACTGTGGTAGTATCGCTACTTGCGCGTAATCGCCTCACTGGATAGTTCATAAGGAAGGTCACTATGCCCGTACCTAAACAAAAGCAGGGTCGTATCCGCACTCACACCCGTCGTTCCGCCAACATGAAGATCTCGGCTGCGGCTCAGTCCACGTGCCCCCGTTGCGGCGCTGTCAAGCTTCCGCACCACGTGTGCCCCAGCTGCGGTTTCTACAAGGACCGCGAGGTTATCGTTACCGAGTAACGGTATACTCTGGATGCGATGCCGTTCCAAATGGAACCACAATGGCCGGCTCAATGAGTCGGCCATTTTTGTATAAGGAGCATGTATATGAGTAACGTTCGCGTTTGTGTAGACGTTGTGGGCGGAGACGAGAAACCTCAGGTTGTTCTCGATGGTATCGAGGCTGCGCTTGCCGCCGATCCCGATATCGAGGTCTTGGCAGCTGGCCCCGCCGAAATCGTCAATCCCTTTGCCGCCTCCCATGCGCGCGTCGAGGCCCTGGAGGCACCCGACGTTATCGCCATGGATGACGATCCCATTCGCGCCGTGATGACCAAACGCAAGTCTTCGATCGTGCTGTCGTGCCGCGCCATCAAGAAGGGAAATGCGGACGCGTTCTTCTCTGCCGGTTCGACCGGTGCCATGACCGCCGCTGCCACCGCCTACGTGACGCCGTTTAGGTATCAGGCCGAAGGCAAAAAGCAGCCGGTGCGCCCCTGTCTGACCAATGCGCTGCCCAATCGCGCCGGCGGTCTGACGGTGCTGTGCGATATGGGCGCCAACCCCGATGTCGAGGTCGATGACATGGTGCGTTTTGCCCAGATGGGTAGCGCCTATGCCCGCGTCGTCCTGGGAATCGAGCATCCCCGCGTGGGCCTGCTTGCCAACGGCACCGAGGACGAGAAGGGCTCCAACTTTACCAAGGCCTGCTTCCCGGCCATGAAAGCCGCCGTTCCCGGCTTTGTTGGTAACTGCGAGGGAACGGACATCACCTCAGGTAACTTCGATGTCGTCGTTGCCGATGGCATGTCGGGCAATATTGCGCTCAAGGCCACCGAGGGCGCTGCCAAGTTTTTGCTGCAGGAGCTCAAGGGTGTCTTTATGTCTTCGCTCGGCACCAAGATTGCCGCGCTGCTCATCAAAAAGCAAATGCGCGAGATTAAAGCCAAACTTTCGGGCGACGCCAAGGGCGGCGCGATTCTTTTGGGCCTGCGCGGCGTGGTCCTGATCGGCCATGGTGCCACCTCGGTTGAGGCTGTCAAAAACGGTACGCTCGCGGCGGCCGAAGCCGTGCGCGCCGGGCTGGTCGAGAATGTCGCCAACTCTATGGACGGTATCGTTTTATAAGAGCGAGTTAGAGCGCTGTTATGTGCTTCGCGGTGCACGTCGTGGGGTAGAATCAGAACCGTGTCTTGGTACCGCCCGGGCGGTACCATTCTTTTGGTATTCATGCACTATGAGAGGAAGCGCTATGGACCGCTCCGAAATCTTCGACAAGATCGCCGAGGTCGCTGCTGACGTTCTGGGCGTCGATGTTGCCGAAATTAGCGAGGAGACCACCTTTGACGACCTCGATGCCAACTCGCTCGAGCGCCTGCAGCTGGTTACGGCTATCGAGGACGAGTTCAACCTCGAGATCGATGACGAGACCCTGCTCTCGCTCAACTCTGTCGCCGACGCCGTCGACGCTATCGAAGCTGCCAAGGAGGCCTAAGTCTTGGCTTTATCCGACCGACTTACGCGCGCCCAGGAAATCCTGGGCCACGAGTTCAACAATAAGGTGCTGCTGCGCGCGGCGCTTACGCATCCCTCGGCAGTCGAGGGCCAGCCGGTTTCTGCCAGCTATGAGCGCCTTGAGTTCTTGGGCGATTCCATTTTGGGCGCTGTGGTCGCACGCTCCCTGTTTGAGTCCTATCCGGAGTTTGACGAGGGCAAGCTCACGCGCTTGAAGGTGTCGCTTGTCTCGGGCGCTACGCTGTCCGAGGTTTCTCACGAGCTGGGCATCGACGACATCATCATCTTTGGTGCCTCCGAGACCGGTACCGGTGCGCGCGGCCTGCATTCGGCCCTCGAGAACGTCTATGAGTCGCTCGTGGGCGCGCTGTACCTGGATGCCGGCTGGGACGTTGCGGCGGAGTTCATTCACCGTACGCTTAAGCCGCATTTGGCTTCCGAGCGTGCCGAGCATCCTGCGAACCCCAAGTCGTTTTTGCAGGAGTGCGTGCAAGCCGACGGTCACGAACCTCCGGCGTACAAGCTCGTTGGCTCCGAGGGCCCGGCGCATGCGCCCACCTTTACCGCTGTGGTTTTGATCGATGGTATTCGCCAAGGTCGCGGCTCCGGCTCCTCAAAGAAGGAAGCCGAGGGAGCCGCCGCGCTCGAAGCGCTCGACCGCATGGGTTACACCACCAACGGCGTGATTCTGAACAAGAAGCACGTGTAAGCGAGGAACCGTGTATCTCAAGTCCCTCACGCTCAAAGGGTTCAAGTCGTTTGCCGACCGCGCCCATATGACGTTTGAGCCGGGTCTGACCGTCATCGTCGGTCCCAACGGCTCGGGAAAATCGAACATCTCCGACTCGATTCTGTGGGTCCTGGGCGAGCAGAGCGCCAAGCAGCTGCGCGGCCAGGCCATGGAGGATGTCATCTTCTCGGGCTCGTCGGCTCGCAAGCCGGGGGGGGGGGCCGAGGTCACGCTGGTGCTCGATAATTCGGATCATATGCTGCCCGTCGATTTTGACGAGGTCGCCATCACCCGTCGCATGTATCGCTCGGGCGAAAGCGAGTACCTCATCAATTCGAGCCCGTGCCGCCTGATGGACATTCAGGACATCCTGCACGATTCCGGCCTAGGCAAGGATACGCATTCCATCATCAGCCAGGGCAAGCTCGACGCCATTTTGCAGAGCCGCCCCGAGGAGCGCCGCGCCCTCATCGAGGAGGCCGCCGGCATCTCCAAGCACAAGCGCCGCAAGGAGCGTGCGCTCAAAAAGATTAAGTCAATGGACGAGCACCTGACGCGTGCTCGCGACATCAATAAGGAAATCGCCCGTCAGCTGCGACCGTTGGAGCGTCAGGTCGATCGCGCGCGCAAGTACAAAGAGCTGTCCTCGCGCGCGAACGAGCTTACGCAGATGCTAGCCGTCGATGAGCTGCGTTCGCTGCAGTCGCAGTGGAACGACCTGGAGAGCCGCTCCAAGGAGGGCGCGGCCGAGCTGGAGCTTGCGCAGTACCGCTTGGGCGAAAAGGAGCGTGAGCTCGAGAAGCTCCAGGTTATGCTCGAGGAAAAAGGCCTGTTTGTGGGCGACTTGGGCGAGCAGCGCCGCCATATGCAAGACGTGGTCGGCCGCATTAACTCCGACATGCGCCTGCTCGAGGAAAAGGGCCACAACATGGTGTCGCGCCTGTCTGACATGCGCGGGCAGATTTCGAGTTCCGAGCATCAGCGTCGTCGCGTGGTCGAGGAGCTCGAGGACGCGCGTGCGCAGCTTGAGGAAGTGACCGGCGCGCATATGCAGGCCCAGGAGGACGTTGACGCCGCTGGTCCTGCCGCCGCTGAGCTCCACGAGCGGCGCGTGGCGCTCGACAATCAGATTTCGCAGCTTACGCGTGAGCAACGCGATGTGCAGCGCGTGGCCGATAACGCCGCGCTCGAGCTCGCCAAGGTGAAGGATTCGCTTTCCAATGCCGAGGTCGAGGACAACATGTATGCCTCGCGCCTGGAGCAGATCGATGAACAGCTCGAGGAGGTCACGGCCTCGCTCGAGAGCCGTCGCGACCGCGCCGAGGAGCTTGAGGGCGCTCTTGAGGAAGCGCGCCGGGCTCAGGTCGATGCGCGTGAGGCCACCGAGACGGCACGCGCGGCCCTGAAGGACCTGCGTGCCCGCGAGAGCGAGGCGCGCAACAAGCTGTCCGAGGTGCGCTCGGAGCTTGCCAGCCAAAAGAAGTTTGATGCCCGCATGGCCGACAGCTCGCCGCTCGTGAGCCGTCTGGTGGGTGCGTTGGGCGACGATGTCTCGGGTCGTCTGGGCGACGTGCTCGAGGCCCCGCGCGAGCTTGAGGGCCTGGTGGAGCAGCTACTTGCCGGCGATATCGATGCCCTGTTATTTGATGACGCCGCCGCGCTTGAGCGTGCCGGTCGTGCGGCTCTGGACCAAAAGAAGGCCTCGGGTGAGGCGCTGCTGGTGGCGCGCGGCGTGAGCGGCTCTGCTGCCGCCGAGGGCGCTGCCGGTTCGCGTCTGGTCGATCGCCTTTCCGTGCGTGCCGGTTATGGCCCGATTGTCGAGGCGCTTGTCGGTGGCTATTACGTGGTCGATGACTTGGCTGCCGCGCTGGCTGCGCCTGTCGTTGACGGTGTGACCTATGTGACCCCCGATGGCGTCCGCGTAAGCTGTGGCGGCCTTGTGCGCGTGGGCCTCGATGCCGGCGAGGCGTCGGGTGCCCTGGAGCGCAAGCGTCGCATTCGCGAGCTGGAGGGCTTGGAGCCCGATTTGGCTGCCGTGTTTGAGCATGTGTCGGATCAGGTCGTCGAGGCCAATGCGGCCGTTGAGGAAGCGCGTGCCGCTGAGGGCGATGCCGCCGGCGAGATCGCCCGTCTTGAGGGCGAGCGCCGCTCGTTGCTCTCCGAGATCGGCCGCTTGGAGCAAAGCGCCAACAATGCCGAGGTCGAGCGCGTGCGCATCTCCAAGCGCCGCGAGCAGGCCTCCGAAGCCGTTCGCGCTGCGCGTCCGCGCGTTGACGAGCTCACCCGTTCGCGTGACGAGGCCCGCGCGCAGGCAAGCGATCTGGGCTTGCAGATTTCCGAGGCCAACGACGAACTCGACCGCGTTCGCCGTGACGATTCCGAGGCTGCCGGCAAGCTCGCCGACGCCAAGGTTCGCCTAGCCCAGACGAGCGAACGCCTGCGTTCGCTGAAGGGCCGCGTGCCCGACCTTGAGCATCGTCTTGAGGGCATCGACCGTCGTATCCGCGGAACACGCCAGGCCTCGCGCTCGCTCGAGCTGCTGCGCCTGCGCGTCGATCCCATGCACGAACGCTATTCTGCCCTGTTGGAACGCGCGTCGGATTGGGCAGCGCGCCTGCGTGACCAGGCCTCTCTGGAGGAGGCGGACTCCGCTTCGCTCAAGAAGACCATCGAGGATGCCAAGGCAGAGGTTGCCCGCGCTAAGGAGCGAGTCGATACCGCCTCCGCCACGCAAAACGAGTTCAAGGTCGCGCGTGGCAAGCTCGAGGTGCAGGTCGAGGCTGCCATCAAGGCCATTACCGCCGATGGCACGACGGTGCTCGAGGAAGCGCTCATGCTTCCTGCTCCTACCGACCGCGATGCCGCCGAGCGCGAACTCAACCAGCTTGTGCGCCAGATCAACAACCTTGGTCCCGTTAACCAAGTTGCCATGGAGGAGTACGAGCAGCTCAAGCGCCGCGCCGACTACATCGAGGAGCAGCTGGCCGATCTGGAGAGCGCGCGCAAGGCGCTCACCAAGATCACGGTGGCCATTGATCGCAAGATGCGCAAGGCGTTCCTGGTGACGTTTGAGAAGGTCGACGCGAACTTCCGCGAGATCTTCGCTATGCTCTTCCCGGGCGGCCAGGCTCATCTGGAGATGACCGATCCCGAGCATCCTGCCGAGACGGGTATCGAGGTCGTGGCGCAGCCGCGCGGCAAGCGCATCACCAAGATGATGCTCATGTCGGGCGGCGAGAAGAGTCTGACGGCGCTCGCCTTGCTCTTTGCCGTGTATCGCACGCGCACGGTGCCGTTCTATGTGCTGGACGAGGTCGAGGCGGCGCTCGATGACGCCAACCTGTCCAAGCTCATCGGCGCGCTCGATGTGTTGCGTTCCGATACGCAGCTCTTGGTTATCTCGCATCAGCGCCGTACTATGGAGGACGCTGACGTCCTCTATGGCGTCTCGATGCAAGCCGACGGCGTCAGTCGCGTCGTCTCGCAAAAACTCGATCGCGAAACCGGAAAGGTCGTGAATGCATAATGGGATTCTTCGATGCTCTCTCGCGCGGACTTGAGCGAAGCCGCGAGGCCCTCAACGAGGTCTTCTACTTTGGCGGCGAGGTCGACGAGGATTTTTGGGAGGACCTGGAGGACACCCTCGTCATGGGTGACATGGGCGCCGAGATCGCCATTCAGGTCTCCGATGACCTGCGCGATGCCGCGGCCAAGAAGAACCTCAAGACCGCTCCACAGCTTCGCCGTGCCCTGGCCGAGCAGCTTGAGCAGCACTTTGTGCCCATCGAGCGCGATCCGTTCTCCGATACGCCGAGCTGCGTGCTGTTTGTGGGCATTAACGGTGCCGGCAAGACCACGACGGTCGGTAAGATCGCGAGCGTCATGGCCTCCCGCGGCAAGAACGTCGTGATCGGTTCGGCCGATACCTTCCGCGCTGCCGCTATCGAGCAGCTCGATGTGTGGGGTCAGCGCGCTGGCGTCCCCGTCATCAAGCGCGACCGCGGCTCCGACCCGGCAAGTGTTTGCTACGACGTGCTCGACGAGGCCGACAAGCGCGGCAGCGACCTGGTGCTCATCGATACCGCCGGTCGTCTGCACACGAGCCCCGAGCTCATGCGCGAGCTTGCCAAGGTGGTCAATGTGACCCGTAAGCGCGCCGCCAATATGGCCGCCGGCCCCATGCCCGTCTATGTCGTGCTCGTGATCGATGCCGCAACGGGCCAAAACGGCCTCAACCAGGCGCTCGAGTTTAACGAGGCGCTGGGTCTGGACGGTATTATCATGACAAAGCTCGACGGCACGGCAAAGGGCGGTATCGCCATGGCCGTGGCCGAGAAGCTCAAGCTTCCCATCCTGCGCATCGGCGTGGGCGAGCAGGTCGATGACCTGCAGGAGTTCAATGCCAAAGATTTCTGCCGCGCCCTGGTGGGCGAGTCCAACTAAGGAGTAACCAGTGTTTGATTCCCTGAGCGATCGCCTCAACGACACATTTGACCGCCTGCGTGGCAAGGGTAAGCTGACCGAGGCCGACATTACCTCGGCCATGCGCGACATTCGCATGGCGCTGCTCGAGGCCGACGTCAACTTCAAGGTCGTCAAGGAGTTCGTCGCCAAGACCAAGGAGCGCTGCATGACCGCCGAGGTCATGGAGTCACTGTCGCCGGCGCAAAACGTCGTCAAGATCGTGCTCGACGAGCTCACCGAGATGCTCGGCTCCACCGAGAGCAAGCTCGTCTTTAGCAACCGCATTCCCAATGTCATCATGCTCGTGGGCCTGCAGGGCTCCGGTAAGACCACGGCGGCCGTAAAGCTGGCCTACCAGCTCAAGAAGCAGGGCCGCTCGCCGCTGCTCGCCGCGTGCGACGTCTACCGTCCCGCCGCTGCCGACCAGCTGGCCACACTCGGTGGAGAGATCGGCGTGCCGGTCTTCCGCGGCGACGGCGAGCACCCGGTCGATATCGCCAAGGGTGCCATCCAGGAGGCAGTCGACCACCTGCGCGATGTAGTCATCGTCGATACCGCCGGTCGTCTGCAGATCGACGAGCAGATGATGCAGGAGGCCGTGGATATCAAGAAGGCCGTCAAGCCCGATCAGGTGCTGATGGTCGTCGATGCCATGACCGGCCAGGATATCGTCAACGTCGTCTCGACCTTCGCCGAGCGCACCGACTTTGACGGCGTGATCATCTCCAAGCTCGACGGCGATGCCCGTGGCGGCGGCGCGCTTTCCGTGCGCCAGGTGACCGGCAAGCCCATCAAGTTTGTGAGCATGGGCGAGAAGCCCGATTCGCTGGAGCCGTTCTATCCCGACCGAATGGCCAAGCGAATCTTGGGCATGGGCGATGTTGTCGGCATCATCGAGAAGGCCCAGGAGGCGGCCGACGCCGAGCAGCTCGAGGCTGCCGAGCGTATGCTGCGCGAGGGCTTTACCATGAACGACATGCTCGACCAGATGAAGGCTGTCAAGAAGATGGGCGGCATGAAGGGCATCCTGGGTATGCTCCCCGGCGGCCAGCGCGCGCTCAACCAGATGGGCGGCAATTTGGACGAGGGCATCTTCGACAAGAACGAGGCCATCATCATGTCGATGACCAAGGAGGAGCGCCTGCGTCCCTCCATCATCAACGGCCAGCGCCGCGCCCGTATCGCCAAGGGCGCCGGCGTGACTCCCACCGAGGTCAATAGCCTTATGAAGCAGTGGGGCGAGATGAACAAGATGATGGGCCGCATGCGCTCGATGGCCAATCAGGCACAGGCCAGTGGCAAGAAGGGCAAGAAGGGTAAGAAGGGCAAAAAGATGCGCATGCCCAATATTCCCGGTCTGGATGCCATGGGCCTGGGCGGCATGGGCGGCCTGGGTACGGGCGGTCCTAAGTCCGATATGGACCTGCTGCGTCAGATGGAAGCGCAGATGCGCAATAAGAAGTAACGACTGGTTGAGTCGTGTATGGCGTAGGCCGCCTGGATGGTACTCCAGGCGGCCTACGCCGTTTGTTCGCAGGTTGTCGCACGCGCGGAAGCGTGTTGACGTCGAGGTGCTTGCCGCTAGTGGCAGCTGCAGCCCTCATGTCCGTCGTGGTCGTGATGGCCGTGGCAGCCGCAGGACTCGCCATGCTCATGGGTGTGCTCGTGGTCGTGGACATGGCAGCCGCAGGTGGCCTCGCCGGTCTGCGCGAGCGTGCCGGCAATGAGGGCCTCGACGCAGGCATCGCAGCTGCCCTGGGCGCCCGCATAGACCGTGATGCCGGCTTGAGCAAGCGCGTTGATAGCGCCACCGCCGATGCCGCCGCAGATGAGTGTGTCCACGTCGCCATTGGCGAGCAGACCCACCAATGCGCCGTGACCGGTGCCGCCGGTGCCTACGACCTGCTCGTTGAGCACCTTGCCATCCTGGATGTCGTAGATCTTGAACTGTTCGCTGCGGCCAAAGTGCATAAAGATGTTGCCGTTGTCGTACGTCGTTGCCACCCTCATGGTGCTGACCTCCTTTGCTGTCCATGCGGCCGTTGTCGTGGTGATGGGGGAGTATGCGATATTGCCGCCCTCGATACTGAGCGCTCGCCCGTTGACCAGCGCGTTTGCCACCTTACGATGTGCTCGGCTGCAAATAGCCGCCACCGTGGCGCGCGCGATGCCCATCTGCTGTGCGACTGCCTCTTGGTTAAGGCCTTCCAGGTCGCACAGGCGCAGCACCTCGAGTTCGTCGATCGTCATGTCGATGGCGTCTCCACTGGCAAGGCCGTCGGGGGTAAAGCCGCGGTATTCGGGGATGATCCCAACGCGGCGTAATTTTTCTCGTCTTCCTGCCATACACTCTCCAAATCTGACATATGTCAACAATAGAATAGCGAACGTGCGGATTTGCGCAAGGAATTTCTGGCATATGTCAGAAAATGAGGGCTTATGTTTGGGCTGTGGGGCCGCGTGCGCCTGGGCTACAATGAATCTCGCTTGTAGGCGACTGACAGGAGGGTCAATGAGCAAAGCTGATCAACAGTTTGTATCCATGTGCCGCGACATTCTGGACCATGGCACCACCACCGAGGGCCAAAAGGTCCGTCCGGTGTGGGAGGACGGCACCCCTGCCTATACCATTAAAAACTTTGGCGTTACGGCGCGCTACGACCTGCGCGAGGAGTTCCCCGCGCTCACGCTGCGTCGCACGGCGCTTAAGTCTGCCATGGATGAGATCTTGTGGATCTATCAAAAGAAGTCAAATAACGTCCATGACCTCAACAGCCATATTTGGGACGAGTGGGCCGACGAAACCGGCTCCATCGGCAAGGCCTACGGGTACCAGATTGGCCAGAAGAGTCATTATGCCGAGGGTGACTTTGACCAGATGGACCGCGTGCTGTACGACCTTAAGAACACGCCGTACAGCCGCCGCATCATGACCAACACCTACGTGTTTAGCGACCTGTCCGAGATGCACCTGTATCCGTGCGCCTACAGCGTGACCTATAACGTGACGCAGCGCCCGCAGGACGATAAGCCCACACTCAACATGATTCTCAACCAGCGCAGCCAAGACATTTTGGCCGCCAACAACTGGAATGTGTGCCAGTACGCCATTTTGCTGATGATGGTCGCGCAGTCGGTCGATATGATTCCCGGCGAGCTGCTGCATGTGATTGCCGATGCCCACATTTACGACCGTCATGTCGATATCGTCCGTGAACTTATCGAGCGTCCGCAGTTTGCGGCGCCTAAGGTAACGCTTAACCCCGATGTGCACGATTTCTATGCGTTTACGACCGACGACCTGATCGTCGAGGGCTATGAGCACGGCCCGCAGGTCAAGAACATTCCTATTGCGGTGTAGGTGGCGCTCATGACGTGTAAGCTTTCTGCCATTGTCGCCGTGTGCGACGATTGGGGCATTGGGTGCGAGGGCGACATGGTGGTGTCCAATCGCGCCGACATGCGCCATTTTGTGGTGTGCACCAAAGGTTGCCCGGTCATCATGGGGCGCAAGACGCTGCTGAGTTTTCCCGGCGGGCGTCCGCTCAAGAACCGCCGCAATATCGTGCTTACCCGCGACGAGGATTTTGCGGTCGAGGGCGTCGACGTGGTGCATAGCATCGACGAGGCGCTCGCTGCGGTTGCCGATGAGCCCGTTGCGTGGGTGATCGGCGGCGGCGATGTCTATCGGCAGTTTTTGCCGTATTGCGCCGAGGCCGAGGTCACGCACAACCATTGCACCCATGCCGTGGACACGTACTTTCCCGACTTGGACGCCGATCCCGCGTGGGAAGTTGCGCGGCGCGAAGGGGTTGCCACGATTGCCGCGGGCGAGGGCGACGAAGGCCTCTATTATGAGTTCGTGACGTATCGTCGCGTTGATGCTTAAATCTCCTATTTGCCCACGGTATTATCGGGTTGGAATGAGTAAGGGGCGGCGCCTGGCGTCGCCTCGTTTGATATAGATGCTGCTGTAAGAAAGGTACGGGCTGGCTGTTATGACTGATGCCGTTGAGGTGCTGCGAATTGACTCGCTCGAGGATGAGCGGCTCGATGCCTACGTGCGACTGACCGAACGCGAGCTACGCTGCGTGCTGGAGCCGCAAAAGGGCATCTTTATCGCGGAGAGTGCCAAGGTTATCGAGCGCGCGGTGCGTGCCGGATATGAGCCGGTGAGCTTTCTTTTGGGCGAACGCTGGCTCGACCAGATGATGCCGCTGTTTGAGCGCCTGGTTGTGCGCGAGGACGCCGGCCCTGTTCCTGTGTTCGTTGCCTCCATGGAGCTCATGGAGCAATTGACGGGCTTTAACGTGACGCGCGGTGCGCTCGCGGCGTTTCGTCGCCCGCGGCAGATTCCGGTTGATGAGTTCTTGGGCGGCGTCGTCAAGGCTGCGGGGGAGCGTCCGGTGCGTGTGTGCGTGCTCGAGGGCATTGTCGACCACACCAACGTCGGCGCGATTTTCCGCTCGGCCGCCGCGCTCAATGTCGACGGCATTCTGGTGAGCCCTACGTGCTGCGATCCGCTGTACCGTCGCTCGGCCCGCGTGAGCATGGGGACCGTGTTTCAAGTGCCGTGGACGCGTATTGGCAGTGAGGCGCGCGTGTGGCCGTATGACGGCCTGGCGGCGCTTCACGATGCCGGTTTTTCGTGTGCCGCCATGGCGTTGACGGACGATTCAGTGTCGTTGGACGATCCCGCGCTACAGGAGATTGACCGCCTGGCAATCTTTATGGGCACCGAGGGTGCCGGTCTGGGCGCCAAGACCATCGCGGGCTGCGACCGGGCCGTGCGCATTCCGATGGCGCACGGGGTCGATTCGCTCAACGTGGCCGCGGCGAGTGCCGTCGCCTTTTGGCAGCTGTGCCCGCATGTGAGCAATGAGTATCACTACCAGCCGGGTTTGTATCACTAGGCAGATAGTTCGCACCGGGCTCTGACTCGGGGTGTTTCGGTCGACGCCGGTCGGTGCTAAGCTGCTATTGGTTTTGGCCTTAAATTGCCGTTTTGTTGTTTGACGTATGCTGGTGGGGAGGGCGTGTGGCTAAGAAATCTACGGCTATCGATGTAACGCAGGGTGTTATTTGGCAGCAGCTGCTTTCGCTGTGCGTTCCCATCTTTTTTAGTTCGTTTTTTCAACAGGCCTACACGCTTATCGGTACCTATATCGTCGGCCAGTTTGGCGGCAAGCTTGCACTGGGTGGCATTCAGGCCACGATGGTGCTCACCGAGCTCTGCATTGGCTTTTGCGTTGGCGTCGGCGCCGGCTGTGCGGTCATTACCGGTCAGTATTTTGGCCAGCACGATGATGAGCGACTGAGTCGTTCGGTCCATACGGCCATGACCCTCGCGCTGGTGGGCGGTATCGTTTTCTCGATTCTTGGCATAGTGTTCGTTGAGCCCATGCTGGTGCTTATGAACACGCCGCATGAGCTATTGGCTGAGGGCGTGGCCTATGCTCGTTGCTATTTTGCCGCCATGGTTGCGGCGCTGCTGCTCAATATGGGAACGGCACTGCTGCGCGCCGTGGGCGACACGCGCGGGCCTGCTGTGATCATCGCTTCCGGCTGCCTTGTTAATGCGGTGCTGGATGTTATCTTCGTTGCCGTGCTTCATATGGAGGCTCTGGGCTGCGGCATCGCGGTGGCGCTGACCATTTGCTCCAACGCCACGATGATCGTGATTCGCATGATGCACGCACCGGGTGCGTGGCGGCTTTCATTGTCCAAACTCGGCATTGATCCTGGCATTTGTAAGAGCATGATCTCGTGTGGTCTGCCGCTTGGCTTTCAGTCTGCTGCGTATTCGATTTCCAACGTTTTGATTCAGGTGTCGGTCAACTCGTTTGGCGCCGATGTCACCACGGCGTGGGGTCTTTCGGGCCGTTTGGATGGCATTGTCTGGATGGTTACCGAGGCGCTTGGCGTGTCGATCACCACGTTCTCGGCACAGAACTTTGGCGCGCGCAACTACGAGCGCATGCGCAAGGGCTACCATACGTCGCTCGTGCTGTCGTTTATGCTCATTGGTGGCCTGTCTGCCGTGCTGCTGGTGTTCTCGGGTCCTCTGTCGCGTCTGTTTGTCGACGATGCTTCGATTGCGGCGTACACCACGACGATTCTTCATTTCATCGCGCCGTTCTACGCAATCTTCTCGATTATCGAGAACGCGTCGGGCTCTATCCGCGGCGCCGGCGTGAGCCTTCAGCCCATGCTGCTCACGATTTTTGGCACTGTCGTGCTCAGGGTGATCTGGGTGTTTGCGATTATGCCGTTCGATCCGTCGCTTGAGCATCTGCTGCTGGTTTACCCCGTAACCTGGCTCATCACAGCCACGATGTTCACCATCTACCACCACAGCGGCAACTGGCTAGGCCGCGCCACTGCCTAATGACCCGTAGGGGACGGAGGAAAACGGATCATTGGCCCGGCGATAAGGCGAAATGATCCGTTTTCCTCTGTCCCCTTTGGATCAATTAGTATTCGATGCCTTGACGGGCTAGGAGGCCTTCGTCGAAGTAGTGTTTGATGGGGCGCATTTCGGTGACCAGGTCCGCGAGGTCTGCGAGGGGCAGCAGGCCCCGGCCGGTGAGCACGAGCTCCGTGGTGGCGGGCTTTATCGCAATCAGTGCTTCGATATCCTCGCGTGTCACAAAGCCGCGACGCATCGCTTCGCCGAGTTCGTCCAAAATGAGCACGTCGACCTGCGAGATCTGTTCGCGTGCAAGTTCCATGATCTGCTCGGCGCAAGCCTCGGGCGTGTTGCGATCGGCCTGTATAATGCGCAGTCCCAGGCGCGGCGCGGCATCGTGTTCGGCGCAGTGCAGCTTCTTGGCAAACTGCAGCATGAGTACGTCGAGTCCATAACCCGTGGCGCGCATCGCCAGTCCCAGCGCAGCCGTGGTTTTGCCCTTGCCGTCGCCCGTGTAGATCTGAACCTTGCCGACTTCCAGTGATGCCATCTCTGTCCTTTCGTGCCCGGCGTCGGTTTATCGCCGTCCGGGTTGGGTATTCTAGATAGCATTATCAACCCCAGTAGATGGAGTTCAAGCAGATGGAGATGGATGACAACAAACGTAGACGGAATATGATCCTCTACGTGCTCATCGCCTTCGTCGTCTACCTCGTGCTCTCGACCGTTCTGTTCCCCAACATCGGTCACACGCAGCAGATTACGAAGACCGATTACTCGACGTTTGTCAAAGCGCTCGATAAGAAGAGTGTCGACAAGGTCGAGTACAATACCGACGATTACACCATTTATTACACCAAGAAGGGCGAGGACGAGAACATCGCCTACAAGACGACCGGTGTGCCGAATGACGCGGGCTTTACCGATCGTGTGCTTGAATCCGGTGCGTCCCTGGAGTCGGTCGTTCCCGATAAAAACTCGGGTCTGATGACCTACTACCTGCTTACGCTTATTCTTCCCATGGCCATCTTCTTCCTGATCGGTTGGTGGCTCAACCGCCGTATGAAGAAGGCTATGGGCGATGACGGCCCGTCGATGAACTTTGGCGGCGGTGGCTTTGGCGGCGGTGGACTGGGTAAGTCCGGCGCTCGCGTTATCGCCTCCAAGGATGTGGGCGTGACCTTTAAGGATGTCGCTGGCCAGGAAGAGGCCAAGGAATCCCTCAAGGAGGTCGTCGACTTTCTGGAGAAGCCGCAACGCTACGAGGAAATTGGCGCCAAACTGCCGCGTGGTGCTCTCCTTGTTGGCCCTCCGGGTACCGGTAAAACCCTGCTCGCCAAGGCTGTTGCCGGCGAGGCGGGCGTGCCGTTCTTTAGCATTTCGGGTTCTGAGTTCGTCGAGATGTTCGTCGGCCGTGGCGCCGCCAAGGTCCGCGATCTGTTTAAGCAGGCCAAGGAAAAGGCCCCGTGCATCGTCTTTATCGACGAGATCGATACCATCGGCAAAAAGCGCGATGGCGGCGGCTTTAGCGGCAACGACGAGCGCGAGCAGACGCTCAACCAGCTGCTGACCGAGATGGACGGCTTCGATAACCACAAGGGTATCGTCGTCCTCGCTGCCACCAATCGTCCCGACAGTCTCGATCCCGCCCTGCTGCGCCCCGGTCGTTTTGATCGCCGCATCCCCGTTGAGCTGCCCGATCTGACCGGCCGCAAGAACATTCTTGAGCTGCATGCCAAGAGCGTGAAGACGGAGCCGCCGATTGACCTGACCGCGATTGCCCGCGCCACGCCCGGCGCCTCGGGTGCCGACCTGGCCAACATCATCAATGAGGGCGCCCTGCGCGCGGTCCGCGAAGGTCGCAAGCGAGCGACCCAGGACGACTTTGAGGAGTCGGTGGAGGTCGTCATTGCTGGTCAGCAGCGTAAGTCCACGGTGCTGTCCGACCACGAGAAGCAGGTCGTTTCCTACCACGAGATCGGCCATGCCATCGTTGCCGCCCGCCAGAAGGGCTCTGCGCCGGTCACCAAGATCACCATCGTGCCGCGCACGAGCGGTGCTCTGGGCTACACCATGCAGGTCGAGGAGGATGAGCGCTTCCTGACCACGCGCCAGGAGGTGCTGGACAAGCTCGCTGTCTACTGCGGCGGACGTGCCGCCGAGGAGCTCATCTTTGGCGAGATGACGACCGGCGCAGCCAACGATATCGAGCAAGCAACCAAGCTCGCCCGCAACATGGTGACGCGCTTTGGTATGTCCGATGAGTTTGGCATGATGGCGCTCGGTACTGTCCAAAATGCGTACCTCAACCAGGATACGTCGCTCACCTGCGCCCCCGGTACGGCCGAGCGCGTGGACGCAATTGTCGCCAAGCTGATCGAGGATGCGCACGACCGCGCCCTGCAGATCCTGAAGGAGAACAAGTTTAAGCTCCATGAGCTGGCTCGTTATCTGTACAAGAAGGAGACGATCACGGGCGAGGAGTTTATGAATCTCCTCACGCGCGAGAATCCGCTGATGCCTAAGCAGCAGTAATACTAGTTGCGCAGTGTCAATCGCCCCATTTGAGTGTCCATCTCAAATGGGGCGATTTGCGTGGGGAGAGTTGTATATGAAGATCGTGGTAAGTGCCTGCTTGATGGGCGAGAGCTGCAAGTATAAAGGGCTCGACAATTACCTTCGCGAACTGGTCGAGGCCTGCGAGCGTACGGGGACCGAGGTCCTCTTGGTGTGTCCTGAGGTCTTTGGGGGTCTGCCCACGCCGCGCAAGCCGTCCGAGATTGTGAACGGCGAGGTCCGTACCTGCGAGGGTACCTCAGTCGATCGCGAGTTTCGCCAGGGTGCTCAGCGCGCGCTTGATATGTGCGAGCAGGTGGGCGGCCCGGAAGAGATCGCCGCGTGCATTCTGCAGGACCGTAGTCCTTCGTGCGGCGCGGGTCGCGTCTACGACGGCACCTTTAGCGGTACGCTCGCCGCGGGCAACGGCGTTTTCGTCGATCTGTTGCTGCGTCACGGCTACCGCGTCATTCCGGCTAGCGAGTTCGACCCCAACATGCTGAAATAGCAAATGAAAGGGGCAGCCATCGAGTGAATGGTCGCCCCTTTTGCTCTCGAGTTAAACTATCTCACCAATCGTTCAATGGAATTTACCCATATAAAACCTGCCAAAATAAACCTGTCCCATATTGGCAGGTTAGGCGAGGAGCGTGTGGCCGTAGGCGTTGGCGGCCTTGATGGCGGCGGCGAACTTCTCGTCGGTGAAGGGCTCAGGGTTGCCTTGCTTCCACTCGTTGGTGGCATGCGCGTACTCGCACAGGGCTGGGATATCGGACTCGGAAAGCCCGACCTGCTCAAGCGTCACGGGCAGCCCCATCTGCTTGTTAAAGGCAGCGTAGCGCTCAAGGTTCTCGGTATCGCCCGTATAGGCAAACAGCACGAGCACGCCCAGGCTCACGACCTCGCCGTGTAGGTAGGAGCCCTCGCGCGGAATGCTGCAGGTGGCGTTGTAGAACGCATGCGCCACGCTCGAGTTGTAGTAGTAATCGTTCTGGTTGGTCAGGTTCGAGACATAACCCGTGTTGACCACGATGTCGAGCGCGATCTGCTTGACGGCCTCGCTCGACAGATTCCGGCGCACGTCCTCAAGACCCTGGACGCCATAAGTAAACAGCGGCTCGGAGCAGGTGTGGGCGAGTGCCAGGCCAAGACCGGCGGTATGCTCCAAATTACCGGCGCTCGTGGCGTATTCGACCTCGGGCTGCTTGGACAGGGCATCACCCACGCCGGCCCAGAAGTACTCCGCCGGTGCCTCGGCGATGATCTTGGGGTTGATGAAGATGTGCGCCGGTCGGTTGGGGTATGAATAGCCCTCGAGCGAGCCGTCGTCGTTGTACACGACGGCAATGGCGGTCGCGGCGGAGCAGTTGGAACAGATCGTCGGGACCGTAAAGACGATCTTCTTGAGCTCGATGGCTGCGGTCTTCACGGTGTCGAGCGCCTTGCCGCCGCCGCAAGCAATGAGCACGTCGGCTTCCTGGCAGGCAGGGGAGTTCACAACCTTGGCAATATTGGCACGCGTACTGTTGGTGCCATAGACGCGCGTCTCCAGGACCTCGACATCGGTACCTTCAAGTGCCGCCTCGATGCCCGGCAGCGCCGCAGCCAGGGCTCGCTTGCCGCCAATGATGGCGACCTTCTTCGCGCCGTACTCTGCCAGTGCGGCGGGCAGCTCGGTAAAGCAATCCTCGCCAACGGTGTAGTCGCTCATTCCAATTGTGCGCATAGGTACCTTCTTTCGTGAGATGGAGTGCTTTCAGGTATTTTGCTCCTAGAGAATGCTCGCGACCACGATAAATTTCTAAAATATGAAACCAATGTTGAGGGTTTTTCGCCGGCGCGGAACGTGCTAGCATACACCGCATGAGCATTGATGGGGACGAGTAGTCGGCCGTCCGCATGCTACAGAGAGCGGGGAGCGCTGAGAACCCGTGCATGCGACCGATGAAAATCACCCCGGAGCTGCGGTCCCAACGGATGTGCCGCACAGGCACATCTTAGTAGATATCGCCGAGATGGTCGTCGATACAGGCCAGCCGAGTAACGGATGCGAGCGCGCGATTACGCGGGCGAGGGCATCTAAGCTGGGTGGTTAAGCGAAGAGCTTTTGCGGGCGTACAGCTCGTTTTGCGGCGCTTCGTCCCAGCTTGTAGGGACGGGCGCTTTTTTGGTGCCCAATGGGCGTGCGCGCCCACGACATGAAAGGGGTACCGTGGCAAACGAGTACAAGCAGTCGATGAATCTGCCCAAGACCGGTTTTCCCATGCGTGCCGGTCTTTCCAAGTCCGAGCCCAAGCGACTCAAGGACTGGCAGGACAACAAGGTCTACGAGCAGGTTCTGAAGAAGAACGAGGGTCACAAGAAGTTCGTGCTGCACGACGGCCCTCCGTACGCCAACGGTCCGATCCACATCGGCCATGCCATGAACAAGATCTCCAAGGACATGATCAACCGCTACTGGATGATGCAGGGTTATGAGGTTCCCTATGTCCCCGGTTGGGACTGCCACGGCCAGCCGATCGAGCACAAGGTCGAGGAGAAGCTCGGCACCGAGAAGTTCAACCAGACCCCCACGGCCAAGATCCGTGAGCTCTGCAACGAGTTCGCTGTCGAGAACATCGAGCTGCAGAAGGCCGGCTTCCGTCGTCTGGGCGTGCTCGGCGACTGGGACAACCCCTACCTGACGCTCTATCACCAGCACGATGCCGCCGACATCGAGGTCTTCAAGGCCATGTTCGATAAGGGCATGATCTATCGCGGCCACAAGCCGGTTCACTGGTGCAAGCACTGCCACACCGCGCTAGCCGAGGCCGAGATTGAGTACTCCGACGAGACGAGCCCGTCCATTTTCGTGCGCTTCGAGATGACTTCCAAGCCCGCCGGCCTCGAGAACTTCGACGGCCCGGTTGACTTTATCATCTGGACGACCACGCCGTGGACCATCCCCTCCGACCAGGCCGTTTCCCTCAAGCCCGGCGCCGCCTACGTTGCCGTTGAGCACGATGGTCGTGCCGAGGTCATGCTCGAGGACCTGGCTCCCAAGTGCTGTGAGGAGTTTGGCTGGGAGTACACCCCGGTTATGGTCGACGGCAAGCCCTATGTGGTTCCCGCCGAGACCTTCCACCACATCCACTACAAGCAGCCGATCTTTGACGGTGTCGAGGGTGTGGCGCTGCTGGCCGATTACGTCGGTGTCGATGACGGTACCGGTATCGTCCACAACTCGCCCGGCCACGGCGTCGACGACTACTTTGCCTGCCTCAAGGAGGGCATCACCGACATCTGCATGCCGGTCGATGACGACGGCAAGTTCTACACCGGTGAGGAGTTTGGCACCGGTGGCCCCTTCAGCGGCATGGATACCGACGAGGCCAACCCGCATATCATCGAGTTCCTGCGCGAGCGCGGCACCCTGGTCCTCGAGAAGAAGATCACGCACAGCTATCCGCACTGCTGGCGCTGCAAGCACCCGGTGCTCTTCCGTGCTACCGACCAGTGGTTCGTCTCGATGGACAAGACGGGTCTGCGTGAGCAGGCTGGCAAGGAGGTCCGCGAGAACGTCAAGTGGTATCCGGCCCATGCCGCCAACCGCATTGGCGCCATGGTCGAGCAGCGTCCCGACTGGTGCATCAGCCGCCAGCGCAACTGGGGCGTGCCTATCCCTAGCTACACTTGCGCCGACTGCGGCGAGAAGGTCATGAACGACGCCACGCTCGACGCCGTCATCAAGCTCTTCCACGAGAAGGGCTCCGACGCCTGGTTCACCGACGCTCCCGAGAGCTACCTGGGCGAGGCCTGCGTCTGCCCCAAGTGCGGCGGCCATCACCTCAAGGCCGATAAGGACATCCTCGACGTGTGGTGGGATTCCGGCGTTTCCTGGAAGGCCGTCTGCGAGTACCGTCCCGAGCTGGAGTATCCGGCGGATGTGTACCTCGAGGGCTCCGACCAGCACCGCGGTTGGTTCCAGAGCTCGCTGCTCACCTCGGTGGGTGCCAACGGTCATGCTCCGTACAAGGCGGTCGTCTCTCAGGGCTTCACGCTCGATGGCCAGGGCCGCAAGATGTCCAAGTCGCTCGGCAATGTCATCGACCCCAACAAGGTCTGCGACGAGATGGGCGCTGACATCATCCGTCTGTGGGTTGCCTCCGTCGACACCAGCTCCGACGTCTCCATCGACCACGAGATCCTTGCTCGTACATCCGATGCCTACCGTCGTTTCCGCAACACACTGCGCTTCCTGCTCTCCGAGCTCGAGGGTCAGTTTGAGCCCGAGACCGACGGCGTCGCCTTTGCCGACCTGCTGCCGCTCGACAAGCTCATGGTTGCCCGTCTGACCCAGGTTCAGGCCGAGGTCGACGACGCTTACTCTTGCTACGAGTTCCCGCGCGCTTACCGTGCACTTTACGACTTCGTGGTTACCGAGCTCTCCAACGTGTACCTCGATGCCCTGAAGGACCGTCTGTACTGTGACAAGCCCGGCTCTCTCGAGCGCCGCAGCGCCCAGACCGTGCTTGCCGAGCTCTTCTCGATGCTCATGCGCGACCTGCAGCCGATCCTGTCCTACACGGTCGACGAGGCCATGGCCTATGCGCCCGCCGGTTGCGTCGACCACCAGAAGTACGCCGCGCTGCTCGATTGGTACAAGTCGCCCATCACGGTCGACGAGGCCAATGAGTTCGAGGGCGTGCTTGAGGCTTCACTCGAGTTACGTAGCGCCGTGACCAAGGCCCTTGAGGATGCCCGTTCTGCCGGCACTTTCACCAAGAGCCAGCAGGTTCGCGTCAAGGCGGTCGTTCCCGCAGAGATGTACGCGCTGCTGACCGGTGATAAGGCCGTCGACCTGGCCGAGTTCTACATCGTCTCCGATGTTGAGCTGACCCAGGGCGAGGAGCTCTCCGTTGCCATCGAGGCAGCCGAGGGCGAGTGCTGCGACCGTTGCTGGAACTACCGCACCACCGTCGGCGAGTACAACGGCCACGCGCATATTTGCAAGCGCTGCGCCGATGCTTTGTAGGTTACGGCGTTCGTAGAACGCCGTAACCTACCGACGCTGCAAACGCCCCTAAGCGGCAATCTGACGTTCAATCGTCGGTCGCGTACCAAAGTACGCTTCCCTCCTCTTTCACGTCACCTTGCTCGCTTAGGGACGTTTTCGCTGTTGGTGACGATAACGCGGCGTTTCCATTGCTGGAGCTAGAGGCTTTCTTTCGACTTGCGTTTTTAGTCGAAAGCTATTAAGCGACATTCCGTTATTCGGAATGTCGCTTTCGTTTTTAGCTGGTTATTTCGCTTGCGTTGGTGGATATGTCGTGCGTTCTGCGTATGGCAATATAAGATAGTTCTTTGTATTAAACGTAATTCGATGTTCTTGAGGGTAGGGGATTGATTTGGGTCGTGCTGGGGATATGACGCCGCCTTTGCGTTGGCGGTTGGGTGTTGCTGGTGGGGTGGCGCTGGCTGTGTTGCTTGTTGACCAGCTGACCAAGCTTGCGGTTCGTGCCGTGGGCGACGCTTTGCATGTGACCGTTATCCCCGGTGTTATCGACTTTATGTTTGTCCGCAATATCGGAGCCGCCTTTAGCATGGGCGAGGGTCATGGCGTCACTTTCGCTGTGTTGGCGCTTGCGGTCATTGTCGCCATTGCCGTGTACTTGCTCCGTGCATCCCAGCTCGCCCATCTTGAGGTCGTGGGCATGGCGATGGTTGCGGGCGGTGCTATTGGCAACGCTATCGATCGTTTGGCCTTTGGCTTCGTGACCGATTTTATTGCCACCACCTTCATCGACTTCCCCGTCTTCAATGTGGCCGATATCGGCATTACCTTGGGCGTCGTGCTCGCCCTCTTCGGATACATGTTCTTGAGCCCCGCGGCCCGTGAGGTCGACGCGACCGCTGAGCTTAACGCCCGTGACGAGGCCCGCGCCAAGCGCAAGGCCCAGCAACGCGGGGAGCGTGCCCGCAAAATTCGCGAAAGGAACGAGCGCTAATGGCCGACATCCATATTCTTGTTGCCGACGATGCCGCCGGTCAGCGTCTTGACGCTTATCTGGGCGCCAATGACGGCTGTCCTACGCGTTCTGCCTGTGCGCATCTGATCGAGGGCGGCGCCGTCGCTGTCAATGGCGAGACCTGCCTGTCCAAAAAGTACGCCGTGCGAGCCGGCGACCGTATTTCGGTCGATTTGCCCGAGCCGCACGATCCCACCGATGTGATTCCCGAGGCCATCCCGCTCGACATTCGCTATGAGGACGATTATCTCATTGTGCTCTCCAAGCAGCGCGGCCTGGTGTGCCATCCTGCGCATGGTCATGAGAGCGGTACGCTCGCGAATGCCCTGGTCTATCACTGCGGTATCGACCATCTGGGCACCGTGCAGGGTGAGGACCGACCCGGCATCGTGCATCGCCTGGATCGCGATACCTCGGGCCTTATGCTCGCGGCAAAAGACGACGACACCCAGCGCGCGCTTCAAAATCTTATCCGCACGCGCACGCTCGATCGTCGCTATATCACGCTTGTCCACGGGCACATCGCCATGGACGAGGGCACCATCAATACCGGTATTGCCCGTTCCACGCGCGACCGCGTCAAGATGGCGGTTTCGGACGACCCCTTTGCCCGTCAGGCCATTACGACCTTCAAGGTGCTCGAGCGCTTTGATTCCACGCGTTTCGACGACGGCTACACGCTTGTCGAGTGCCACCTGTTTACCGGCAGAACGCACCAGATTCGTGTGCACATGCGCCATATCAACCACGCCTGCGTGGGCGATCCGCTCTACGGCAAGTGCGATGCGCGTGCCGATCAGGGTCTGACCAGGCAGTTCCTTCATTCCTGGCGCGTGGCGTTCGACCATCCCGTGACGGGGGAGCGCATTGAGTGCCGCGACGAGTTGCCCTGGGATCTCGCTGCGGTTCTTGACGATCTGGCTCCGCGCTCGCTCGGTCGCACTGCCGCCGGTGACGAAATCGTCTCTCAGCTCGGTCTGCTCGAAGCCTAGCCAGTATTAGGTGGTTTCTTGAACTCGGTAAGCCTGCGGTAAGATATACGGTTGTTTACGTAACGCGTTCTCGGGAGCCTGCATGCTCGCCTTTTTACAAACCAACACACCCATCGTGGTCTTCAACCAGATTGTCGTCACGCTGCTCACGGTCTGCTTTCTGTACCAGGTGGTCTTCTTTGTCATTGGCGCTCTTCGTGGCGAGGTCGCGCCTCCCAAGGCCAAAAAACTCCATCGTTATGCTTTCTTTATCGCGGCGCATAACGAGGAGGCCGTGATCGCCAACCTTGTTCGCTCCATCAAGGACCAGGATTATCCGTCCGAGCTTATCGAGGTCTTCGTGGTTGCCGACGCCTGCACCGACAACACCGCACAGCTCGCGCGCGAGGCAGGTGCCATTGTTTACGAGCGCAATGATCTTGCCCGTAAGGGTAAGAGCTGGGTCATGGACTTTGGCTTCGACCGCATCCTTAACGAGTATCCCGACACGTTTGAAGGCTACTTTATCTTCGATGCCGATAACGTTATCTCCCGCGATTACGTGTCCAAGATGAACGATGCCTTTGACCAGGGATTCCATGTGGTCACGAGCTATCGCAACTCCAAGAATTTTGGCAGCTCGTGGATCTCGGCAGCTAATGCTACTTGGTACCTGCGCGAGGCGCGCTTTCTCAACAACGCGCGTAATATCTGTAAGACGTCTTGCGCCGTCTCGGGTTCGGGCTACCTCATCTCCGCCAGTGTTATTGAGGGCATGCACGGCTGGCAGTTCCACACGCTGACCGAGGACATTCAGTTCACTACGTTCTGCGCTATTCACGGTATTCGCATTGGCTATGCGCCGGCGGAGTTCTTTGACGAGCAACCCGTGACGTTCAAGGCATCCTGGAAGCAGCGTATGCGCTGGACCAAGGGCTTTTACCAGGTGTTCTTTACCTACGGCAAGCATCTGGTCAAGTCGACGTTCCGCTATCATCGCTTTGCCGCCTACGACATGTTCATGACGATCGCCCCGGGTATGCTGCTATCGCTGATCTCGATGCTCGCTAATGCGACGTTCTTGATTGTGGGTGGCCTTTCGCATGGTTTCTTGGCTACCGAAGTCGAGATGCAGGCGTGCGCCGCTTCGCTCATTATGACCTTCGCCATGATGTATCAGACCTTCTTTATCCTGGCGCTGCTCACGACTATCTTTGAGTACAAGCACATTCACTGCGCGCAAAAGTGGCGTCTGGTGACTAACCTGTTTACCTTCCCGATCTTTATGTTCAGCTATATCCCCATCACGGTGGCCGCGCTGTTCCTGAAGGTCGACTGGGTTCCTACCCAGCATGCCGTAAACGTCACCCTCGACGAGGTCATGCAAGGCGCCAAATAACCACCACCAAAACCACCGCAAAGGGGACAGGCACCTTTGTGGTGGTTTTTGCTTTTGCGATGCAGCTCGAGGAGGTACTCGATGTTTTATATCCCGTTTTGGATTTGCATCTTTGCCGGCGCGGCGATTGATGCCCGTCAGCGACGTTTTCCCAATGAACTTGCCGGTGCGTGTGCGGTGACGGCGTTAGTGGGCGTTTGGCTCGACAAAGGCGTTAACACAGCGCTTGACCACGCGGGTCTTGCCGTCATTGTGTATCTTGCTCTCGTGCTGACTGAGTCCCTCTGGCGTCGTCTTCGCCAAATCCCGGGCATCGGCATGGGGGATGCCAAGGCGCTCTTCGCGCTTTGCACGCTCGACCCTATGGGTGGCATCGTGGCATTTGCCGTCGCACTCCTGGCTCTGGCCCTTTCCTGCCTCTTCACAAAATCGCGCTCCCTGCCATTGCTCCCGTTTTTAGTGCCGATTTTTGCCATAATCGAGGTCGTGGGCTGCACTTTGTAACCGATTGCGCATCCTTCTTAAGGAGCATGCCATGGAATCTAATCAAGAAACGGCCGTCATTAAGGCGCGCATGGACCGTATTCCCTCAGCGTTGTCGCCCGAGCTTGTCGAGCGCATTGCCGCCGATCGTGCTTCGGGCTATGTCAACCCGTATCGTTGCAACGATGATCAGGTCATTCGTCGTATTGATCGCACTACCGACAAAGGCACGCTTATGCGTCCGGCGTTTATGCGCGATACCGAAAAGATACTTCATCTTCCGGCTTACACCCGGTATGCGGGCAAAACGCAGGTCTTTAGCTTTCGTAGCAATGACGATCTGTCACGCCGCGGTTTGCACGTGCAGCTTGTCTCGCGCATTGCGCGCGATATCGGTCGCGCCCTGGGGCTCAATTGCGATCTGATCGAGGCGATTGGCCTGGGCCACGACTTGGGACACACGCCTTTCGGCCATTCCGGCGAGCGCTTCCTCAACGATATCTATCATGAGCGTACGGGGCGTTATTTTTTCCATAACGTGCAGTCGGTTCGCGTGCTCGACGCGTTGTATGGCCGCAACGTGTCGCTCCAGACGCTCGACGGCGTGCTATGCCATAACGGCGAGTACGAGCAGCGTGTGTTTGAGCTCTCGGACATGGGCTCCTTTGACCAGTTTGACCAGACGGTTGAGGATTGCATTGCCACGGGCTATAGCGCAATTGAGCATCTGCGTCCCATGACGCTCGAGGGCTGCGTCGTTCGCATCTCGGATATTCTTGCCTACGTCGGTCGTGACCGTCAGGATGCGATCGCGGCGGGCCTGCTGTCACCCGACGCTTTTGATGATGGCCGGGGCGGTGCCTACAACAGCTGGATCCTTACGCACGCTTCCATCGATATCGTGGAGCATAGCTATGGTAAGCCGCGCATCGAGATGAGCGAGGACCTGTTTGAGGAGATCCGCCGGGCCAAGCGCGAGAACTACGAGAAGATCTATAGCAAGGGCGGTATCGAAGGCGACTCCGAGGCGGAGCTGCGCGAAGCCTTCGAAAAGCTTTACGACCGTTGCCTGCAGGATATAAACGAAGGTGACGAGTCCTCGTATATCTTTAAACACCACATTTCTCGCATCGAGCAGCAGCTTTCCTACTACGATCGCGCCTATGCCTGGCAGGACGACAAGGATCAAGCCGTGGTGGATTATATCGCGAGCATGACGGACGGTTATTTCTGCGAACTGACGAGCAAGCTGTTCCCGGGTCTAAAGTTTCCGCATCGTACCTATATTAACGAACGGTAGTTCGTATTAATTCGGTATACTGTTAGTGGAAAACGTATTTGATTAATACACGGGATGGCTATGGACGACCTTTTTTCTGCTTCGACGCGCGAGCGTTCCTTTCAGAATGCGCCGCTTGCGGTGCGCATGCGCCCCAATTCGCTCGACGAGTACGTGGGCCAGCAAAAGGCCGTCGGTAAGGGTTCATGGCTGCGTGCCGCGATCGAGCACGACGTGCTTTCGAGCGTGATTCTGTACGGGCCTGCCGGTACGGGCAAGACGACGCTGGCCCACATTATCGCCAACCATACCAAGAGCGAGTTTGTCGAGGTCAGCGCCGTCACGGGTACCGTGAAGGACCTGCGTCGTGTAATTGATGAGGCCAAGACGCGCCTGAATACGTACGACCGCCGCACCATTCTATTCATCGATGAGATTCACCGCTTCTCTAAGTCGCAGCAGGATGCCTTGCTGCATGCAGTTGAGAACCGTACCGTCATTATGATTGGCGCTACGACAGAGAACCCGTACTTCGAGGTCAACTCGGCACTGCTCTCACGTGGTCGCGTCGTGGAGCTTGAGCATCTGAAGGATGAGGATATCGCCACGCTTATTGAACGTGCGCTTGAGGCACCGCAGGGTTTGAACGGTAAGTTCTCGGCCGATGAGGATACGGTCAAGACCATTTGCACGCTGGCAGCGGGTGACGCTCGCTCGGCGCTCACGACGCTTGAGCTTGCGAGCGAGATTGCCGTCACGCGTCCCGATACCGAGGGAACGCCAGCGCCTGCGGCGGGGGAGCGCTATCCCATCACCGTGGATGACGTGAAGATCGCCAACCCGCGTCGCGGCTTTACGTATGACAAAAACGGCGACATGCACCACGACATCATCAGTGCGTTTATTAAGTCTATGCGCGGTAGCGACCCCGATGCCACGATCTATTGGCTCGCGCGCATGATCGATGCTGGGGAGGATCCTAAGTTTATCGCTCGCCGCATTATGATTCACGCTTCTGAGGATGTTGGCAACGCCGACCCGCAGGCGCTTTTGGTGGCGCATGCTGCCTTTAAATCTGCTGAAGTTATTGGCTATCCTGAATGTCGCATTAACCTTGCACAAGCTGCGCTCTATGTGTGCTTGGCGCCCAAGTCCAATGCGTGCGAGGCCTCGATCGATGCGGCGCTAGCCGATATCCACAGCAGTGGTCTTCGCGAGGTGCCCAGCTACCTGCGCGATCGCCATCGCCCGGGCAGCGATGAATACGGTGTGTATAAGTATCCGCACGATTATCCCGAAGGCTGGGTCGATCAGCGCTATTTGCCCGAAGGCTTGGAACGCGGTGCATTTTGGCAGCCTGCCGGCCGCGGTTGGGAAGAATGGCGCGTAGAGCAAAGTGAACGCGACCGCAGCGGGAATGCACCGAAGTAGCTGTTGATAATTTTGTCCCACGTTGCTGCTCATGGCATGTTCGGTCCCCTTTGGGGTACCATGGAAACCGTCTGTATATCGATTCCTTTGGGAGGCTTGTATGAGTCCCATTCAAATCGCCCTGCTGCTGCTCGCTGTTGCCGGCGTGTGGGCCATCGTTGAGCTCGCGCTTACCCTGCGCAAGACCCGCACCGTTGTCGACTCGCTCGATAAGACCGTTAACGACCTCAACAACACCATCGCCGAGGCTCAGCCTGTGGTGGCAAAGCTCGATGGCGCTGTCGATGAGCTTACGCCGGCGCTTGCCCAGATGGAGCCGCTGCTTAAGTCGAGCAAGACGGCAGTTGATGCCCTTACCTCCAATCTCGTAGAGGTCGAAGCCGTGGTTCGCGACATTTCTGAGGTCACCGGTAGCATGGCCGAGGCCAGCAATGCTGTGTCGAGCGTGACTGATTCTGCGGCAGGTGCCGTGCAGAAACTCTTTAACAAGGTGAAGGCTCCCGCGGCCGACGCTGAGTGCAAGCTTTCCGCTGCCGAAGAAGCCGAGCAGCCGACCGAGCGTGTCCTGATTGGCGAAGCCGGGGACGATGTCGCTGCTGGTGACAATGATGCACAGAAGCCTGCTGCTAAAGCAGCCCAGTATTACACCTACACGCCCGCCGAGACCTCTGAGGAGTCCTGCGATGAGTAGCGAAGCAACTTGCCCCATTACGCTGACCGTTGCCGGCGACCCGCGTCTGGCGCGCCTTGTGCGCATGACGGCGGCAAATGTCGGTGCGCTCTGCTCCATGTCCGTCGATCGCATCGAGGACATTCGTATGGCTGCCGAGGAAGCATTTATTTTCGGCTGCACGGCTGTTGATTCCGATGACATCTCGATCAAATTCGATGTCGACGAATCTCACGTTGGCATGACCTTTACCTTTGGCGACCAGGCCACCGTCGACGAGGATGACCAGGCCGCTGTGTATGCCGAGCTCATTTTGGCGAGCGTGTGCGATTCCTACGAAAAGACTGCGGCGCCCCTGACGCTTTCCCTCGACCTCAAGGCGGATATCTAATATGACCGAACGTTCCCGGAGCGGCAAGACCGCTTGGGACAAGGAGAAAACCCGCGAGCTGTTTCGTCGCTACAAAGAAACCGGTGATCCGGACGCGCGCGAGCAGCTCGTCATGTCCCATATGAACCTGGTAAGGTTTCTTGCCAACAAATTTAAGAATCGCGGCGAGCCGCTCGACGACCTCATGCAGGTCGGCTATCTGGGTTTGCTCAAGGCTATCGACCGCTTTGACCCCGAGCGCGGGCTCGAGTTCACGACGTTTGCAACACCCACTATCCTGGGCGAGATCAAACGCCATTTTCGCGACAAGGGCTGGAGCGTGCGCGTACCTCGTCGCCTGCAGGAGCTCTCGGCCAAGGTCAACCAAGCTACTGACAAACTTACCAACGAGCTGCAGCGTTCGCCCAAGGTTGAGGAGATCGCTGAGTATCTAGATGTGACTGTCGATGAGGTCCTCGAGGCTATGGAATCGTCTTCGGCCTATACCTCGGTGCCCATCGAGGCTCCTGGTGCGTCCGATTCCGACGATGCCCCCTCGATTCTCGACCGTTACGCCGACGACGACAACGAGCTCGACTTTACCGATGACCGCCTAGTGATCGAGGAAGCCATCCGTGATTTCTCGCCGCGCGAGCGCGAGGTGATCGAGCTGCGCTTTGTGAAGGGCATGACCCAGATCGAGATCGCCAAGAAGCTTGGTATTTCTCAGGTGCAGGTTTCGCGTCTGCTGCGCCGCACGCTTAAGAAGATTCAGGACAAGATCGACCCCGACGGAGTGATGATTCGTTCATGAGTGAGCACCCCCAACAAACCGATCGCGTGCTGCGCGACACTCGCATTCTGACGCTGCGCATTTGGGCTGTTGTCGGCTGCATTGTCATCGCCGCTGTCATCTTTAACCTTATGGGCATCCTGGCGCCGGTTATTGAGTTTCTTGCCGTCGGCTCCATCATTGCCTTTGTGATGTCCCCGATCACCAACTGGCTCGAGCACCATGGCGTGAATCGCGGCATCGGTTCGCTTATCGCGCTTATTGTTGTTGTTGCCGTGCTCGTCGGTGTCGTTTGTATCTTGTCGCCGATTCTCTTTGGTCAGATCATGGAAGTCCTGAGCCGCCTGCCCGAGCAGCTTCGTGTTGCAGGTGGCGATCTCAACGAGATGATCTCGCATGCAAAGACGCTCAACAACACGCCGCTCAAGGAGTATTTGGACGATAATCTTTCGTCGCTGGTTGCCGTGGCATCGAGGTATGTGTCTCAGATTGCCGCCGAGCTTGGTCGTGGTGTGTTCCCACTCATCACCAATACGGCCTCGCAGCTGTTCGTTATCTTCCTTGGCCTGGTGCTTGCCTACTGGATGGCCTGCGACTACCCTCGCATGCACCACGAGATTTGCACCATCATCGGTCAGGAGAAGGAGACCTCGTACCGCTTTATGGTCGCCATCCTTTCTCGCTCTGTCGGCGGCTACATGCGCGGTATGGTCGTGACGTCCATCTGCGGTGGTTTCCTCGCCTTTATCGGTTTTATGATCATCGGTCATCCGTATGCGGCGCTCATGGCTATCTTTACCGGCATCATGCATTTGGTTCCGGTCGTCGGTCCCTGGGTGAGCGCAGCAATCGCCACGGTACTCGGCTTCATGTTCAGTCCCATGTTGGCGTTATGGACGCTCATCGTGACGATGGTCGCGCAAAACGTCACCGATAACGTGATTTCGCCTAAGGTTATGCAGAGTTCGGTGCAGGTGCATCCCATCATGAGCCTCACGGCGCTCGTTATTGGCTCGGCACTCATGGGCCCCATCGGCATGATTATTGCCATCCCGCTATGTGCGGCCCTCAAGGGTATCTTCGTGTACTACTTCGAGAATGAGACCGGCCGCCAGCTTGTGGCCTATGACGGCGCCGTGTTTAAGGGCACACCGTACCGCGATGCCGATGGCAACCCGGTCGCCGCCTACGACGCGCTCGGCGACGACACCTTCATCTACGAGTCCGAGCTCATCGGCAACGAGACCGCGCCCGAGGCCCAGGCCATGCCCAAACCCGAGCTCGATAATCCCTGGATGAAGCTCTCGGGCCTTCAGCCCGATGCTACGGGCTTTTTCAAGAATCCCTTCGCCAAAGACGACGATTTCAATATGAACGTCGAAACCAAAACCGGCATCGACGGCTCCATGGACGATTCGGATTCTAAATAGGTTCTATTAACGTTTCTTGAAGTTGTAAATGACAAGAAACGCGACCAAAGCGATTGATAAGGGGCCGGCTACATAGAAAAAGAGAACGTCAATTGCGCGTAGAGTGCAATAAGCCTTATCGCCGGACATTACTGTATACAATACGTATCCAAATGATGGTTGGTTTGCGTACCAGCATGAGAAGGCTAAGAGCGCTAAAAGTGCTACAACCAGAAGTGCATTCAGGACAAATCGTTTGCTTTTCATCGATCGCTCCTTCCGGGTGAATCTTATATGCAATTATACAGCAGTCCTTTTTCAAAGGATCGCGCAGTACTAAATAACGTGCACTTTCGCTGGAGGGTCGCTGTTTGGCGACCCTCTTTTTTGCACAGGCGCGGCGGGATGGTAATATCGTTACGTTTGAACTGTTTCGATGTGAAACCGAGGAGATTCCCTCTATGAGTGCTGACTACCCGTCAATGACTACGGCCGAGATTCGCTCCAAGTTCCTCAACTTCTTTGAGGAGCGCGGTCTTAAGCTCTATCCTTCTTCGTCCCTCGTCCCTGACGATCCTTCGCTGCTGCTTGCCAACGCCGGCATGAACCAGTTTAAGGAGTACTACCAGGGCAAGAAGACCATGAAGGAGATCGGCGCTATCTCCTGCCAGAAGTGCGTCCGCACCAACGACATCGATTGCATCGGCGAGGACGGCCGTCACCTGTCCTTCTTTGAGATGCTCGGCGACTTCTCCTTTGGCGGCGTCTCCAAGCAGCAGGCTTGCGCCTGGGCCTTTGAGCTCATCACCAAGGAGTTCCCGCCCCGCCCCTCGACCGCCTGTACTTCACCGTCTTTACCGAGGACGACGAGACTCACGACGTGTGGCGTTCTCTGGGCGTTGCTGAGGACCACATCTCCCGCCTGGGCGAGGACGATAACTTCTGGGCCGCTGGCCCCACCGGTCCCTGCGGTCCGTGCTCAGAGATCTACTTTGACATGGGCGAGGAGGTCGGCTGCGGCAGGCCCGACTGCCAGCCCGGCTGCGACTGCGACCGCTTCCTGGAGTTCTGGAACCTCGTCTTTACCCAGTACGACCGCCAGGAGGACGGCTCCATGCCGGAGCTGCCGCACCGCAACCTCGATACGGGCATGGGCCTGGAGCGCATGGCCGCCATCATGCAGCACAAGACCGCCAACTACGACGGCGATCTGATGCAGCACCTCATCAAGCTGGGCGAGAAGATTAGCGGCAAGACCTATGACGCCGACGATTACTCTGGCGCCAGCCGCTCCCTGCGTATCATCGCCGACCACTCCCGTGCCGTCGACTTTATGATCTCGGACGGCATCCTTCCCGGTAACGAGGGTCGCGAGTACGTCCTTCGCCGCCTGCTCCGTCGTGCCGTGTTCCACGGTCGCCTGCTGGGCATCGAGGGCGCCTTCCTGACCAAGTTCATCGACGAGGTTAACGCTCAGATGGGTGAGGCTTATCCCGAGCTGCTCAAGAATGTCGCGCTCGTCAAGGGTATCGTCGCCTCCGAGGAGGAGCGCTTCTCCACGACGCTCGACAACGGCCGCGTCTATCTGGACGAGGCCCTGGCAGCGCTTGCCGAGGGCGCCGTGCTTTCGGGCGATGTCGCCTTTAAACTGCACGACACCTTTGGTTTCCCCATCGATCTGACCGTCGAGATCGCCGGCACCGCTGGCCACGACGTCGATATGGACGGCTTCACTGCCTGCATGGAGGACCAGAAGGCCCGCGCCCGCGCCAATGCCAAGGGCGACGCCTGGGGCAGCTTCAACGACGTGTGGGTCGAGCTTTCGGACAAGGTCGCAGCGACCGAGTTCGACGGCTATGACAACGATGTGATCGAGGGCGCCAAGGTTGTCGCCATCGTGCGCAACGGCGAGTCCGTCGAGTCCGCTGCCGCCGGCGAGGATGTCGAGGTTGTGCTCGACCGCACCCCGTTCTATGCCGAGATGGGTGGCCAGCAGGGCGATGCCGGCAAGCTTTCCGCCGAGGGCGTTGTTCTGACCGTTGCCGACACCAAGAACTACAACGGCCTGTATGCCCACGTCGCGCACGTTGCCGAGGGCACGCTGGCTGTCGGTGCCGCTGTTACCGCCGCGCTCGACGCCGAGCGCCGTGGCTTCCTGCGCCGCAACCACACCGCCACGCACCTGCTCGACGCTGCCCTTAAGCAGGTCCTGGGCGAGCACGTCTCCCAGGCCGGCTCGCTGGTGACGCCCGAGCACCTACGCTTTGACTTCACGCACTTCGAGGCCCTGTCCTCCGAGCAGCTCAAGGCTGTCGAGGACCTGGTCAACCAGCAGATCTTCGCTTCCAAGCCGGTCGTGACCCGTGTCATGGGCATCGATGAGGCTAAGGCTGCCGGCGCTGTCGCTCTGTTTGGAGAGAAGTACGGCGATGTCGTCCGCGTCGTCTCCGTGGGCGCTGAGGACCAGCCGTTCTCCCGCGAGCTCTGTGGTGGCACCCATGCCGCCAATACCGCAGAGATTGGTCTGTTCAAGATCATTTCCGAGTCCTCCACGGGCTCCAATGTCCGCCGTATCGAGGCCGTGACCTCTAAGGGTGCCCTCGACTACATGGCCGACCGCCTGGCGCTCGTTGACGCCGCCGCCGCTGCGCTCAAGTGCCGCGTCGACGAGGTTCCCGCCCGCGTGGAGAACCTGCAGGCTGAGCTGCGCGAGACGTCCAACAAGCTCAAAAAGGCTCTGACCGGTGGCTCCTCCGACGCCATCTCCAGCGCCATCGAGGGCGCCGTCGAGCTCGACGGCTATAAGCTCGTTGTCGCTGAGCTCCAGGGCCTTGAGGCTGCCGACCTGCGCAACGTATGGGATACCGTGCATCAGAAGGTCGCCGGCCCTGTCGCTTGTGTCGTCGCCAGCGTGACTGAGAAGGGCACTCCGGCCCTGCTCGCTGCCGGCTCCGATGACGCCGTCAAGGCCGGTTTCCACGCCGGTAACGTGATCAAGCAGATCGCGGGTCTGGTCGACGGTCGCGGTGGCGGTCGTCCCAACATGGCCCAGGCCGGTGGCAAGAATGCTGCCGGCATCGCCGATGCCCTCGCGGCCGCTAAGACCGCGCTCGGCGCCTAAGAATCTAAGAAGTCGCTGTGGTTGCGCTCGCGCTGGACATAGGGGAGACCAGGATTGGCATCGCCGTCTCGAGCCGTGATGGCAAGATGGCGATGCCTGTCAAGGTGCTTCCGGCTGCCGAGGTCACCGGTATGGCCAAGACGTTCCGCTACCTGGTTGAGGACTATGAGCCCGACATCCTGGTAAGCGGACGCCCCCTGACCATGGCCGGTGAGCCCGGCCCCCAGGCCGAGCGCGTTGCCGCCGTGGCGCAAAAGATTGCCGACGAGCTCGATCTTCCGCTGGAGTTTGAGGACGAACGTCTGTCTTCGCAAGAGGCCAAGCGTATCCTGCGCGAGCAGGGCCTCAACGAAAAGCAGATGAGGGGCAAGATCGACATGATTGCCGCCAGCCTGTTTTTGCAGACGTGGCTCGATCGTAAAAACGAGGAGGTTTCGCATGTCTAGCGCTTCCGATCCGCGCCAGCAGAATCGTACACGGCAGCCGGCGTCGCGCCCTGCCCAGCCTGGCCAGCGTCCGGCACAGCCGACGCAGCGCGCAGCTCAGTCTGCCGCGCGCTCGGTGCAGTCCTTCTCTCATTCGGCCCAACCTGTTCAACGGACGGGTCAGCAGCCTTCTGCTCGTTCGGTTCAGCATTCGGCTTCTCACGCGGCTCAACAGCCCACTGCTCGTACGGCCCAGCCTGCAGGCGGTACCCGCTTTAAGCAGCAGGCACCTACCCAGCGAACTCAGGTCCCTCAATCGCATTCGCATCACGCTCGCGGTTCGCATGGCGTTGCTCCGGCGACCCGCTCGAGCTACAACACGCATGCTCGTCGCGGTGCTCAAAAGAAAAGCTCCCCGGTGCCTATGATTATCGGCGTTGTGGTGGCGGTGCTCGCGCTTGCTGCGATCGCTTTCTTTGTCGTGCCGGCCGTCAAGGGCTTCTTTGCCGGTGAGGATACGAAGGTCACGGCTGGTCAGCAGGTTACGGTGACCATTCCCGATGGTGCTTCAGGCGATACGATCGCCTCGATTCTCTCCGAGAACCATATCGTTGAAAATCCCAAGGATTACTATGCGGCGGTGAAGAAGCTCAACGCCGATATGTCGCTCAAGCCCGGTGATTATTCGTTCACCACACTCATGGATGCGACCAAGGTTGTTCAGCAGCTCATGGAAGGCCCCAACGCGGGCTCCAGTGCGCTGACTATCCCTGAGGGCCTGACGGTCGATCAAGTCGCCGACCGTGTGGCCCAGGCCTACGACAGCATCTCTAAGGAAGACTTCCTCAACCAGGCCAAGGCCTCCAACTACGTGGACGACTATAGCTTCCTTAAGGGCGCCGCCAACGATTCGCTCGAGGGTTTCTTGTTCCCCAAGACCTATTCGTTGGGTGATTTGCCGACGGCCGATGGCGTGATTCGCGCTATGCTCGATCAGTTTAAGACCGAGTACAAGTCGCTTGACTTTGCGAGCTGCGAAGCCAAGATCAAGGAACGCTACGGTGTGGAGATGTCCGACTACGACATCGTCAACTTGGCCTCTATCGTTGAGCGCGAGGGCCTCAACGCCGACCAGCGCGCGCACGTGGCCTCGGTCTTCTACAACCGTCTTGCCGGCAAGCTCGATGGTCTGCGCTATCTCAACAGCGATGCGACCATGATGTATGTCACCGGTGGCGAGGTTAGCGCCGACGACCTGCAGAGCGATAGTCCGTATAACACCTATAAGCACGAGGGCCTGCCGCCCACGCCCATCTGCTCTCCGTCGCTCGAGGCACTCAAGGCCACGCTTGAGCCGACCGACTCCGATGACCTGTATTTCTACATTACGCAGGACGAGGAGTACTTCTCGCAAACCTACGAAGAGCATCAACAGTCTTGGAATTAGCATGAGGATTTTTAGCCCCAAACGTTACGTTGCCTCGGTCGATCGCATCGACCTTGATACCCTTTGGGCCGACGGCAAACGCGCCATTCTGCTCGATCGCGATAACACCCTGGTGCCGCGCGACACCGAGCAGGTTCCCGCCGCGGTTTCCGCTTGGCTCGATACCGCCCGCGCCAAAGGCTTTAAGCTGTGCATGGTGTCCAACAACTGGCATCGCGACCAGGTCATGGCATCAGCACGCGAGCTGGGACTCGAGGCCATCAGCCATGCCATGAAGCCGGCGCCGTTTGCCCTCAAGGCGGGTCTTAAGCGCCTCGGCGCCACGGCTGACGAGGCGGTGCTGATCGGTGATCAGCTCTACACGGACGTGTGGAGCGGCAACTTCGCCGGCGTCGATACCATCCTGGTAAAGCCGCAGGCGACGCAGGACCTGTGGTATACGCAGATCTTCCGTATCTTTGAGCGCCGGGCCCTGCGCGACCTTCCTTGCGAGGAATAGGTCTCGTCATGTCCCAGCACATCAAACACGGCTGCGACCATATCTTCTTTATCGGCTTTTTGGGCGCGGGCAAGTCGACGCTTGCGCGCAACGTGGGCACCATGTTCAAGCGGCGTTTTATCGATACCGACCGTCTGGTCGTGCGCCGTTGCGGCAAGTCGGTAACCGAGATTTTTGAGACCGAGGGCGAGGATCGTTTTCGCGAGCTCGAGACCTCGGCGCTCCGTTCGCTCCAAAGCGAGCGCAGCCTGTTGGTTTCGTGCGGGGGCGGTATCGTCGAAACGCCGGTGAATATTGAACTGATGCACGAAATGGGTACGTGCGTGTACCTCGAGGGCGACTTCGAGGATTCGATTCGACAGATTCGTCGGTCCGACACGCGCCCCGATTTCCGTTCGCCCGAGCATGCTGCGCGCCTGTTTGAGCATCGCCGTCCGCTGTATCGCCAGGCCGCCGACCTTACCCTTGATATTCGCAACAAGTCCTTCGAGGACGTTTCCTACCTTTGTGCCGAGATGCTTTTGGAGCGTGGGCTGCTATGATTCGCCGTCAACTGATCAATTTCCAAAACCGCAGCGTCGATGTCCGCGTCGGATTGGGCGCGTTCGATGAACTGTCGCGTATGTTTGCCTCGGCCGTGGGCAAGCCTAAGCGCGCGATGGTCGTTTGGAACACCGCCACATCCGAGCGTTTTGGTGAAGTCGTCGAGCATGCGCTGGTCGACGCCGGTTTTGCCGTGTCGCCGCTAGTCCTCGAGGTTTCGCCTGCTGGTGCCACGCTGGCCGATGCCGATGCGATCTTTGGCGCCCTGTCTGCCAACGGCGTTACCTGCGACGATCTGGTTGTCGCCGTTGGCGATGCCGCAACCTGCTCGGTTGTTAGCTGGTGCGCCAACCAGTGGTGTGGCCGAACCGAGTGCGCGCTGCTGCCGACGACCTTCGACGCCATGCTCACGGTCGCGACGACCATGAAGCCGCTCGTCGCCTCGCCGGCGAATGCGCTTCCCGCTATCGCGTTCCGTCCTGAGCCGGGCTTGGTCGTGTGTGACCTCGACCTTGTTCGCGAGGCGGACCCCGAGTACCTCAAGTTCGGCTATGTGGTGCTTGTTGGCACCATGCTTTCGAGCAGCAAGTCCCGCTGGAATCAGTTTACTGAGACCGTTCCCGAGATTCTCGCGGGCGAGGAGGTCGCGCTCGTCAATGCAGTTCAATGGTCTCAGACTGCCCGCAAGGACGTACTGATGGCCACGAACCCGAGCGCCCGCCATGCGCTCGATTTTGGCAAGACGGGGGAGCGTACCCTGCGCGCTTGCTTGGGCGATGCTGCTTCGCAGGTTCCTGCCTACCAGCTGTTGTCCGAGGGCATGCGCTTTGAGGCGCGCCTAGCACATGATGCCTGCGACTTCGATATCGATTACGTCTTTGAGGTCGATGACTGCCTAGAGGACTTTGGTATCGAGGAACTTGCCCTCGATCTGGAGCCTGCCGCATATATCGAGGAGTTCCGCAGGCAGCAGTTCGCTCGCTCGAATCGCAGCATGCTGCCGCTGCCCGCGGCACTCGGCGCCATTCGCCTAACGAGCGTTGAGGACGAGGTTCTTGAGCGCCATGCTCACGCTTACTTGGCTTCTCGCAAAGAACTTCTCTAAGATTTATTGACATCCATCGTCTTTCGTATCATGTTGAGGGACGGGTTTCCAATCGGTTGCGGTTCGCATGCGATTCCGACGTTCGGTTGAGACCCGTCCCGTCTTTATAGAGACAATAAGAAAGGAATCTGCATGTCTGAGTTTGCTGCCGGTCCTGCCGGTCGTATCGAACGTGTCCGTGCCCTGATGGTCGAGCGCGGCTACGACGCTATCGTGGTACGCGACGAGGCCAATCTTCGTTGGCTCACGGGCGTGAAGGGCGTCTTCGACTACACCTTCGAGTTCCCGCACGCGGCGTTTATTACGGCTGACCAGTGCCTGTTCCATACCGACTCGCGCTACCTCAACAGCTTTGAGGAGAACACGCCCGCCGGCAGCCCTTGGGTCTATGACATGGACGAGGGCACCATCCCCGGTTGGGTCGCCGGCAAGATCGCAGCCAACAAGTGCCGCGTCTGCGCTGTCGAGGACGATATGCAGATCAACTTCTACCAGGGCATTCAGCGTGGTCTGGAGGATCGTTCCGTCGCCTGCATGTTGCCGCTGATGCATGACGACATCCGCAAGATGCGCGCCATCAAGGATGCCGAGGAGATCGAGCTCATGCGCCATGCACAGTCGATCACTGACGCCGCCTTCCAGCACATGCTCGGCTTTATTAAGCCCGGTATGACCGAGAAGCAGGTTCGCAACGAGCTCGAGAACTTTATGTTCGCCAACGGCGCTGACAGCCTTGCCTTCGGCTCCATCGTAGCGAGCGGTCCCAACACCGCCAACCCGCATGCCGTGCCGAGCGACCGCGTGATCGAGAAGGGCGACTTTGTCCTCATGGATTACGGCGCGGGCTACTGCGATTATCGTTCCGATATGACGCGCACCGTCGTGATGGGCGAGCCCACGCAGGAACAGCTCGACCTGTATGCGCTCGTGCGCCGTACGCACGAGGAATGCGTCGCCGCCATCCATCCGGGCGTCGAGGGCAACGACATTTTCAAGCTTTCCAAGAAGATCATCGGCGATGCCGGCTATGGCGATTACTACAACCATGGTCTGGGCCACGGCGTGGGCATCGACATCCACGAGCTGCCCAACTTCAACCGCAGCAAGAACACCATCGAGATCGGCTCGGTTGTCACCATGGAGCCCGGCGTCTACCTGCCCGGCGTGGGCGGCGTGCGCCTTGAGGACTACGGCGTGGTCACCGAGAACGGCTACGAGCCCTTCACCAAGACCCCGCACGACCTGCACGTTATCGACTGCTAGTCTACTTCGGTAGATAGTTTGGGGCGGGGCGTTCGGATCGATTCGGACGCCCCGCGTTCTCTTTTTATGCGCTCGCTGCAGGCGCCGTCTGCAAGTGTATAATTTCTGTCGTATGTAATTTGGACGCTTGTGCGTTCTGCCCATAACAAGAAAGGTCGCTATGCCTACCATTTCTACCGCCGACTTCAAGAACGGCCTCGGTCTCCGCATCAAGGACAAGGTCTACACCATCGTCGAGTTCCAGCATGTCAAGCCGGGCAAGGGCGGCGCGTTTGTGCGCTACAAGACCCGCGACATCAAGAGCGGCCGCGTCGTCGAGAACACCTGCAACGCCGGCACCAAGTTCGAGAGCGTCATGCTTACCACCCGCGAGTTCCAGTACCTCTACAACGATGGCGCCGACTACATCTTCATGGACAACGAGTCCTATGAGCAGGTTCCCGTTCCCGAGGACATGGTGGGCGAGAACTCCAAGTGGCTGCGCGAGAACGACATCTGCCAGCTGCTCTTCGCCGACGATGAGCTCATGGGCGTGACCCCCCCGATGTTCATCGAGACCACCATCGTCCAGACCGACCCGGGCTTTAAGGGCGACACCGTCCAGGGTTCCACCAAGCCGGCCACGATTGACACCGGCGCTGTCATCCAGGTCCCCATGTACCTCAACGAGGGCGAGGTCATCAAGGTTGACACCCGCGACGGCAAGTTCGTCTCCCGCGTCTAGCAACCAACTCTTCTAGGAGGACTCATGCCCCAGGAAATCAAGATTGACGGCATCGGCATTTCGCCCGATGTTCTGACCGCCATCGTCTCGCGCGCCGTGTCGGATGTCGAGGGCATCGCCTCCGTTGGCGTCAAGGACCTTGCCACCAACCTTGTCTCCATGATGCTCTCGTCCAAGGCCCCGGCTTCCGAGCCGGCGGTCGAGGCCGAGGTCGTTGGCGGCAAGCTCGCACTCACCGTGCGTGTCGTGGTGTTCTTTGGCTATCCGTTCAAGAAACTCGCCGAGGCCGTTCGCGTCGCCGTGGTCGCCGCCATCGATGCTCAGGTGGGCGTCGAGGTTGAGCGCGTTGACGTTTGCATTGACGGCCTCGTTTTCCCCAAGGAGTAACCTTTGAGCCTTAAGGTTTATCGCGGGCGTACGCTTGCCCGCAGTCAGGCGCTGCAGCTGCTGTTCCAGGCCGAGGCCACGGACAGCCCGCTCGAGCGCGTCCTCGAGGGTGATTTCCTGATCTCGAAGGGTCCCCTCGACCCCTATGCGTTGGAGCTGTGCCGCGGTGCCTACGAGCATATCGACCGCATCGACTGCGCTCTGCGATCCGTTGCCAAGAACTGGGATCTTATGCGCATGCCCGGCGCCGACCGCAATCTGCTGCGTATCGCTGTTTACGAGATGCGTTTCCTCACCGACGAGGAGGTCTCGGACGCCATCGTGATCAACGAGGCTGTCGAGCTTGCCAAGGCCTATGGCACCGACCAGTCCGCGTCGTTCGTCAACGGCGTGCTGGGCAAGATCGCTCGCAGCGAGGAGCTGCCGGGCGAGGGCCTGTACCAGGAGCTGCTGGCCGAAGATCGCGCTCGCGAGGAGGCGCAGGCTGCCGAGGCTGCCGCCAAGGTTGCGGTTGCTCAGGCTGAGGCTGGCGTGCTGGCCGAGGATGCGGACGCCGCCGAGGCTGACATCGACTCCGTCGAGGAGTAGCCATGCCAGAGGGTTCTGTCCGTAACTTTGATGAGATTTCGGACCGTCTGGATCAGATCATCGCTACCGTTCGCTCCAAGGATACCTCCTTGGAGCGTTCGCTCGATTTGTTTGACGAAGCGATTGAGCTGGGCTCCCGCGCGGTCGATATGGTCGACAAGTTTGAGTTGACGCCGCGTGAGGCCGACAAGCTCGAGCAGGAATACGATGAGGATGCGGCAAACGAATCCCAGGATAGCTAGGCCGCATCTCCGGATACGAATGGTTGATGGCATTCATGAAACGCGTGCGTCTTGATGACGAACTGATTTCACAGGGCATCTGCGCCGATCGCGCGGATGCCCTTCGCACTCTTATGGCCGGCTTGGTCTCGAGTGGCGGTGAGCGCTTGACTTCGCCGGGCCTTAAGGTGACCCCGGGCCTGCCGCTGCACGTGAAGGGACGCATTCCCTATGTTGGCCGCGGCGGTCTTAAGCTCGAAGGCGCGCTTGATGCGTTTGGTATCAATCCGACGGGCCTTGCCTGTCTGGATGTGGGCTGCTCTACCGGCGGCTTTACCGATTGCCTGCTCAAGCGCGGAGCTGCGACCGTTGTCTCGGTGGACGTGGGTCGCGCCCAGTTCGATTGGTCGTTGCGCCAGGACGATCGCGTGACGCTGCATGAGCGCACAAACGTGACGCAGCTGCCTGAGCTTGGCTATGCCGGCACTATCGACCTGGCTGTGTGTGATGTCTCGTTTACCAGCATCGCGAACATTATCGATGCGGTACTGGCGTGCCTGGCGCCTACGGGTGCATTCTGCACGCTCGTAAAGCCGCAGTTTGAGGCTCCGGCGGCGCTGGTGGGCGAGGGCGGCATTGTGACCGATCCCGCCGTGCGCCGCGATACACTCGTGGCGGCGGTTGAACTCTTTGCTGCCAAGGGCCTGTTCCCGGTCGATGTGTGCGTGTCGCCCATTCATGGTGCCAAGGGCAACGTTGAGTTTTTCCTGTACGGCACGAGATTTGACCCCGGCGATCGCTCGCAAGACGAGCTGCAATCCCAGGTATCGGTTATGAGCGAGAAAGCTGCAACGCTATGAAGGTCTTTCTGGTTCCCAATTACTACAAGCAAGAGGCGGTCGAGAGCGGCCTGATGCTCGAGCTTTGGCTGACGCGCCAGGGCTATGAGGTCGCATGGGCTGCCGACCAGCGATCGAAGATTCAAAGCACGCCTGATATTGACGGCTCCGATCTGGTCATTACGCTCGGCGGCGACGGCACGTTGCTGCGCGCTGCCCGCATCCTCAACCATCGTGAGATTCCTATCCTCGGTCTTTCCTATGGTCACCTGGGTTTTTTAACTGCTGCGAGTCCCGAGGAGCGCGACATTCTGCAGGTCGTGAGCGACGCCCTGTCCGGCGAGCTGCATGTGAGCCGTCGCGCTACCATCGCCGCGGATATCGTGTCCGTGCGCGAAGATGGTACGAAGGATGTCGTGCGCACCTTCGCCCTCAACGACATGGCGCTTACGCGCGGCCCCCTGTCCGATATGGTCGAGTTTGACATCACGGTGTCCGGTCACCATATCGACCGCCTACGCGGTGACGGTGTCGTCGTTTCGACGGCGACTGGTTCTACGGGTTACGCGCTCAGCGCCGGTGGCCCCATCGTGAGCCCTGACTATACGGGCATGGTCTGCGTACCCATTGCGCCGCACACCATTCAAGCTCGCGCTTTCTTGACTTCGCCGAGCGATGTCGTCGAAATCTTTATGTCCGATGACCGTCCGAGCGTTCCGGCGATCGCTATCGATGGACAGTTTATTACCTGCGACGGCACGGTCGAGAGCGTGGCCGTGCGCCGAGGCCCCGGCGATGTGCTGCTGCTCGACTACGGCCCCGAGAGTTTTTACAACTCGGTGAGCCGCGTATTCTACGGAGTCCGCCATGATCGATGAGCTGCAGGTTTCTAACATTGCACTCATTCGCGAGGCGACGCTGGTGCCGAGTGCCGGCCTGACTGTCCTGACCGGCGAGACCGGCGCCGGCAAGACCGCGCTGCTCTCGGCCCTCAAGCTTATTTTGGGTGAGCGCGCGGATTCGTCGACGGTGCGCGAGGGCGAGGCGCTGGCGAGCGTCGAGGCGCGCCTGTTTGACGGCCCGCACGACACGGAAGGCTTCACGGTCCAGCGCAGCCTTTCCGCCGAGGGCCGCAGCCGCGTCAAGATTGACGGCCGCATCGCCAGCGTGCGCGAGCTTTCGGAGCGCGTCGGCGTGATGATGGATCTGTGCGGCCAGCACGAGCACCAGCGCTTACTCGATCCGGCGCATCACGTTGCGATGGTCGATGCGTGGGCGGGACGCTCTGCGCTCGAGGCGCTGGATGCGTACCGCGCCTGCTTTAAGGCTTCGCGGGCTGCCGCTAAGGAGGTTCGACGTGTCGAAGAGGCCTCGCGTGCGCAGGGGAGCCGCGTCGAGGAGGCGCGCTTTGCGCTCGAGCGCATCGGCGAGGTCGACCCCAAGCCGGGCGAGTATGAGGAACTCGAGGAACTGCTGCCGCGCTCCGAACATGCCGAGGTACTGGTTGCCACGGCTAACGATGCCCATGCATCGCTTGCCGCCGAAGGGGGAGCGCTCGACGCCGTGAACAGCGCCGTGGCAGAACTTTCCCGAATGGCGACCGTCGATCGCAAGCTGGGTGACATCGCCGATGCACTTTCGGATGCCTGTATCTCCCTTGAGGATTGCGCGAACGAGCTTCGTGCCTATCGCGATGGCATCGCCTTCGACCCGCGCGAGCTCGCTCGCATGCGTGAGCGGTATTCCGACCTCAAGGGTCTGTTGCGTCAGTGGGGTCCCACTATGGACGATGTTTTTGCCATGCGCGATCGCTCGCAAGAGCTGCTGTCCCTGGTCGATGATGGCGATGAGCAGATCAAAAAGGCGCGTGAGGCACTCGGGAGCGCTGAGCGCGAGTTGTTTACCGCTGCCAAGGCACTTAAGCGCGCTCGAAATACGGCGGCCCCGCGCTTCTGCCACGAGGTTGGCCGCCAGATGGCGCGCTTGGAGATGGGTAGTGCCGAGCTCGTCTGGGAGTCGCGCGATCTTCCCCGTGCTGAGTGGACGCCCGTTGGTCCTTCGAGCTACGAGCTGCTATACCGCAGCGGTGCCGGTTTGACTCCACGTCCCCTGCGCCGCATTGCATCGGGCGGCGAGCTCAGCCGCGTCATGCTGGCAAGTAAGGTTGTCCTCGGTAACGCGGACGGTGTCGATACGCTGGTGTTTGACGAGGTCGATGCTGGTGTCGGTGGCTCCACGGCGCGTGCACTCGCGGGCGTGCTGTCAGATCTCGCCTCTACGCATCAGGTGATTGTCGTAACCCACTTGGCGCAGGTCGCCGTCATGGCCGATAAGCATTATGTTGTCAGCAAGGAACCAGGCGATGTTCCCCAGACGCATTTGGACGAGGTAACCGGCGAAGCGCGTACCGCCGAGATCGCCCGCATGTTGAGCGGCGATCAGTCCGAGGCAAGCCTGGCGCACGCCAGGCAGATGCTTGCGGAGGCGCGTGCCTAGGTCGAGTCGCCACACGCATGTCCAACCCGGCCGCCACGAAACGGGTCCATCTACTACGTTTGGTTGGGCATCGGCAACCACGCCGAGAATTGCAAAAAGAAAACCGCAGGTAGAACGCCTGCGGTTTTCTCTATTTTGGGTGTATGGTTGGCGGTTGCGGTTAAAACGTAGTAGATGGGCGGGTTTCGTGGCGAGGGGCGGCTTTTGGCCCCCCCCCTTTCGACTGCGGCGGGTTTCGTGGCGAAGGGCGTCTATCGGCTCCCCAATTTACCTACTCAACGACCTTATCCGGCTGGATGAGCTCCTCGTAGTAGCTGATATGCTCGCGAGCGTCTTCAATCTCGGGCAGCAGGAAGTTGTAGATGACTTCGATGATCATCGTGGCGCTGATCTTGGAGAACGCGAAGTCACCCGTTGTCAGCAGCGCTTCGTGATTGACGGTATTAAAGGTGTAGTCGGCGAGGCGCGCAAGTGGAGACTTGCTATCGCTGCTGATGACGACCACGGTTGCGCCGCAGTCGCGAGCCGCTTTTGCCATGCGATTCAGTCGGCGCGATTTGCCAGAGTTTGAGATTAGCACGATAACGTCACCCGGGCGCAACGTGAGCGCAAAGCCGATTGATGTCTCGCTAATGGTGCTCGCCATGCAGCGCAGGCCCAGCTGCGAAAACTTAAACGTCGCATCGAGCGCAACCGCGTTCGTATTGCCCACAGCCGCAAACTCAATAACCCCTGCATGCTTAAGGGCATGCACAACAGCCGCCAGCGTATCGTGGTCGATCCCGTCGATAGTCGCATTAAGCTCGCTCACCTTGGCAGCCAGGATGTTCTTTAGACTCTGCTCCATATTGTCGAGCGAGACCTCGTCGGTCAGGCCCTCGTTGCGCTGGCTTTCCAAATCCCTCGCCAACGAAAACTGAAAGCTGCGGAAGCTGCCAAACCCAAGCTTGCGGCAGAAGCGCGAAACGGTCGCCTCGGACGTGGCAGCGGCGCGTGAGAGCTGAGCCGCCGTGAGGCGTGGAGCCTCGGACTGGTGCTCCAATATATAGTCGACAATGCGCTGCTCGGATTCGCTGTATCCCTGATGGGTGCTAATGAGGGAAAGTGCGCTCTTGCTACTATCGGTCATGGATGGCTCCTGGTTGGTATGAAAATCTAATTTGATTCGCAATGCCATAGTATACGGGCATTTTTAATTACAAGATACACCTTGCCGTTTCAAGTGTTGATGGTAAACTTTCACTTACCGTTTACGGTTATGAAAGAACCTTTCACCAGAGAATTGCACCTTGTCTCTTCTCACGCGGACGGTAGGTTGGTATCTTTCAGTTGTGGAAAAACGCGCATCGAAGCGCGTGTAGGGGAGCGCCCGCGGGCGCTGTACTCAAGAAGGAGGGACACATGGCTAAGTTTGACATCATCGCCGCGACCGGTTGCCCGACCGGCATTGCGCACACCTTCATGGCGAAGGAGGCGCTGGAGAAGGCAGCTGCCGAGCGCGGTCTGACCATTAAGGTCGAGACTCATGGCCAGGTCGGTGTCGAGAACGAGCTCACCAAGAGTGAGATCGCTGGTGCCAAGGCCGTCGTCGTCGCAGCAGACAAGGATGTCCAGGCTGAGCGTTTCGCCGGTAAGCCCATGGTTTCCGTTGGTGTTTCCAAGGCCCTGTCCGTTGAGGCCGCCGGTAAGTTGATTGACCGCGCGCTCGCCGCCAAGGGCGACAGCACGGTTGCAGCCGCTGCCGATGTCGAGGACGAGGTTGAGGAGAAGGAGTCCATCGGCCACGTTATCTACAAGCACCTCATGAACGGCGTCAGCCATATGCTGGTCTTCGTCGTTGCCGGTGGTGTCCTGACCGCGGTCTCGTTCCTGTGGGGCATTACGTCCTTCGATTCGACGGCGTCTGACTACAACAGCTTTGCTGCGATGCTCAAGATCATCGGCGGCATCGCCATGAACCTCATGGTTCCGGTGCTTTCCGCCTATATCGCCGAGTCCATCGGCAAGCGCCCGGCGCTCGTCCCCGGCTTTGTTGCCGGTATGATCGCCATCCAGGGCCTGCCTGTTAACGCCGAGACCGGCATGATCGACGCCGGTGGCGCCGGCGTGGGCTTCGGCTTCCTGGGCGGCATCGTCGGTGGCTTCCTCGCCGGCTATGTCATCCTGCTGCTCGAGAAGGTCTTTGCCGGTCTGCCCAAGAACCTGGACGGCCTTAAAGCTATCTTCCTGTACCCGCTGTTCTCGACGGCTATCGTCGGTCTGGTCATGCTCGGCATTTCTGGCCCCATGGCTGCCATCAACACCGCCATGATGGACTTCCTCAAGGGCCTGTCCGCCTCTGGCGCCGTTGTCCTGGGTCTTGCCATTGGCTGCATGTGCGCCTTTGACATGGGCGGCCCGGTCAACAAGGCTGCTTACGTCACCGGTACCGCTATGCTCACCGAGGCTTTGGCCGCCGGTGTTGGCACCGATACCTACAACTTCGGCACCAACTTCATGGCTGCCGTCTCCGCCGCCTGCATCGTTCCGCCGCTGATCACCACCTTTGCCGTCGTTGTCGGCAAGAAGTACTTCAGCCAGGAGGATCACGACGCCGGTGTCGTCAACCTCATCCTTGGTTGCACCCACATCACCGAGGGCGCCATTCCGTTCATGACCAAGAACATCTGGCCCGTCATGCCCATCATGATGCTCGGTTCCTCTATCGCTTCGATCCTGACCATTATGTTCAACGTTCACGATCCGGCGCCTCACGGTGGCTTCCTGGTCCTGCCCGTTGTCGAGAACGGTCCGCTTTGGGTCCTCGCGATCCTCATCGGCGCTGTGGTCGGTGGCATCCTGTTCGTGGCCTTCAAGAAGTACGACTTCGAGAAGAACCAGAAGGCCGCTCCTGCAGCCAAGCCGGTTGAGGCCCCCAAGGCCGCTGCCGTCGAGGCCCCCATGGCCGAGGCTGCCGACTTCGTGAAGGTCGAGAATGTCTTTGTCGCCGAGGACTTCGCTTCTCGTGACGAGGCTCTGAGCTTCGTTTCCAACCAGGCTGTTAAGGCCGGTATCGCCAGCGATGCCGACGCCGTGATGAACGCCTTCCTTGCCCGCGAGGCCGAGGGCACCACGGGCATGATGGAGGGCTTCGCTATTCCGCATGCCAAGTCCGACGCCATTACCGAAGCTGCCGTCATCGTCGTCAAGGACGAGTCCGGCGTGACCGGTTGGGACACCATGGACGGCGCTCCCGTCAACGTGGCTATCGCCCTGCTCATCCCCGGTGCCCAGGCCGGCACTACGCACCTCAAGATCCTGTCTAAGGTCGCCGAGGCGCTCATGGACGAGGACTTCCGTGCCACCGTCAAGGGTTCTACCGACGCTGCCGAGATCGCCAAGACGATCAACGCCCGTCTGGTCTAATTCCACGGTACGCGAATACCATCGCCCCCTGTATAAAGGGCGGAGTCCCTCTCCAGGGCCTCCGCCCTTTTTCTATCCCTCCCATAAGTTGCGGTGAAATAGGGACTGTTTAAACGATTCAACCCCAAATTCAATCCCTATTTCACCGCAACTTACAAAAGGGCATAGAGGGGGCTGCCTATCGAGTCTTTGTCGCGAACAGGTTATCAGCCAGAATTCTTTTCAGCCGACATTAGTCTGGACCGACCGAGTTTCCGCAGCTTGCTCGCCGGGCGGGGCGATTAAGTTTGTCGCGAGTTCCGCACGCAAAGGAAAGCACTTAATGTGCTTTCCGTCTTGCGCAGGACTGTAGAGCAGCAAACTTAATCGCCCCGCCCGGCGAGCAAGCGGACGACAAACACATCTGTCCAATAATTCGTCTGAAACACAATGAAAAACCGTTTGATGTGAGTTAATATAAACAACGTCGTGAATCTGACTCCTGCCACATGCATGACAGGGGTTAAACACAAAAAGGAGTCAATTATGGTTTCTGAGAAGGCTACCCTCGTTAATCCTCAGGGTCTGCACATGCGTCCGGCTGGTCTGTTCGCCTCCACCATGGGCAAGTACGCCTGTGACGTGACGGTCGTCACCCCCGAGAAGGAGGTCAACGGCAAGTCCCCGATGGCCCTCATGGCTGCTGGTATCCCCTGCGGCACCGAGGTCGAGGTCAAGTGCGACGGCGCTGACGAGGCCGAGGCTCTGGCTGCTGCCATCGAGCTCATCAAGAGCGGTCTTGGCGAGTAGAACTCAAACGGGTCGCATGTTGAACAACTAAGTTCATATTTGGGGGCGCAGTGACCTGTTGTAAGGTAGCTGCGCTCTTTTGTCATGGATATGGCAAAACGCTTTATCACATGACACGGAGAGAGGAATGGGAATGTATCAGGGAGTCAACGCTTCCGAGGGCATCGGTATCGGCACCGTCATGGTTGCCGTCGATCCCGACTTGACGTTTGAGCCGCACGAGGTTGCTGATTCGGCAGCAGAGAAGGAGCGCTATCAGTCCGCTCTTTCGGTCTTCTGCGAGAAGACCCAGGCTCAGGCCGACCACATGAAGGAGACGGTGGGCGAGGCCGAGGCCGAGATCATGAGCGGACACATTGTCCTGGCTCAGGACCCGGGCATGACCGACGCCATCAACGCCGCCATTGACGGCGGTACCTGCGCCGAGCAGGCGCTCATGGACACCTCGACCATGTTCGAGAACATGTTCCTGTCTATGGACGACGAGATGTTCCGTCTGCGCGCGGCCGACATCGCCGACATCCGTACCGGTATTCTGGCCGAGCTGCTGGGCAAGGAGGTCGTCGACCTCTCCGTCCTGCCCGAGAACACCGTCGTTGTCGTGCACGACCTCACGCCGTCCATGACCGCCACGATCGATAAGGCCCACGTTGCCGGTATCGTCACCGAGACCGGTGGCCGCACGTCGCACTCCGCGATCATTGCGCGCGCCCTCGAGATCCCGGCTGTCCTTTCGGTTTCCAACAGTTGCACCGCGCTGCGCAACGGTATGACCGTTGTCGTCGATGGCGGCAAGGGTATCGTCGAGGCCGATCCCGACGAGGAGACGCTTGCTGCCTACACCGCTAAGGCCGAGGCCTTCGCTGCCGAGAAGGCAGCCCTCGAGGCCTTCCGTGGCAAGCCGTCCGTGACTGCCGATGGCATCAAGAAGATCATCGCCTGCAACATCGGTAACCCCGATGACGTGCCCAACGCGCTCGATCACGACGCCGAGGCCATCGGTCTGTTCCGCTCCGAGTTCCTGTTCATGGACTCTGCTGAGCTTCCTTCCGAGGAGGAGCAGTTCAACGCCTACCGTAAGGTCGCCAGCGCGCTCAAGGGCGCTCCGGTCATCATCCGCACGCTCGATGTGGGCGGCGACAAGGAGATTCCGTATCTGCACATGGTCAAGGAAGATAACCCCTTCATGGGCTTCCGCGCCGTGCGTTACTGCCTGGCCAATCCCGACCAGTACAAGGTCCAGCTCCGCGCTCTGCTGCGCGCTAGCGCCTTCGGTGACGTCAAGATCATGATCCCTCTCGTCACTTGCGTCGAGGAGGTCTTGGCTGTCAAGGAGCTCGTCGAGCAGTGCAAGGCCGAGCTGACCGAAGAGGGTCGTAAGTTCAACGAGAACATCGAGGTCGGCATCATGGTCGAGACGCCCGCCGCTTCGCTGCTCGCAGACCGTCTTGCCGAGGTTGCCGACTTCTTCTCCATCGGCACCAACGACCTGATCGGCTACACCATGTGCGCCGACCGTGGCAACGACACCATCTCCAACCTGTACCAGGTTTATTATCCCGCCGTGCTCCGCTCGCTCAAGAACATCATCGAGAGCGGCGTGAAGGCCGGCATCATGGTCGGTATGTGCGGCGAGGCCGCTGCCGATCCGCTGCTCGAGCCGCTGCTGATCAGCTGGGGCCTGGAGGAGTTCTCGATGAGCGCTCCGTCGATCCTGCGCGCCCGCAAGACCATCAGCCAGTGGACCAAGGCCGAGTGCGACGAGCTCGCCGAGAAGGCACTCGCCTGCAACACCGCCGCCGAGGTCAAGGCACTGCTCGAGTCCGCAGCTCGCTAATTTGGTATCAGAGGTAACCGCGTGGTTGGAATGGGCCGGCCACGCGGCCCTCACATATACAGGGGGTACTGTAAATGTTCTACACGCTAACCGCTAACCCGGCTGTCGACATGACGGTTTCGAGCTCTCCGCTCGAGCCCGACGAGAACGTCCGCACCGGCTCGGCCAGCTACACGGCTAACGGCAAGGGCCTCGACGTGTCCTTCGCCTTTAAGAAGATGGGCGTCGACACCGTCGCGCTCGGCTTCTTCGCTGGCTTCACGGGCAAGTTCATCGTCGAGGAGGTCATGAACCTGGGTTGCCTCTGCCGCCCGGTCTGGACCGACGGTATCACGCGCATTAACACCTACGTCAACGATGGCCAGCACGAGTACGGCATCCTGAACCCGGGTGCTCCTATTACGCCGCAGCACCAGGAGGAGCTCTACAACATCCTGGACACCGCGGGCGATCTCGAGTGCCTGATCGTTTCCGGCTCCGTGCCTCCCAAAGCTACGCCTGACTTCCTGGCTAAGGTCATGGAGCACGCTCAGGCTCGTGGCGCCGACGTCGTCCTGGACCTGTCCTCCGACAAGCTAAAGGAGCTCGCTCACAAGAAGCCGCTGCTCATCAAGCCGAACCATCACGAGATGAAGGCCATCTTCGGCGTGCCGGTCGACACCGACGACGAGGTTCGCGTTGCCATGAAGATGGCTCACGACGCTGGCGTTCAGAACGTGCTGCTCACCCGTGGTAGCCGCGGCGACGCTTACTTCTCCAACGGCGAGGACATCTGGTACGCCAAGCGTGAGTTCAACATCAAGCTGGTTTCTTCCGTCTGCGCCGGCGACTGCACCCTCGCTGCGTTCCTGCACAAGTGGTACAGGGATCGCGACAACGTCGAGGAGGCCATGAAGCTTGCTATGGCCACCGGCGCCAACGTTGCCGAGTCTGTCGGTATTGGCGACTTCGGTCACGTCGATGAGTACAGCAAGCGCGTTGCTGTCCGCAAGCTCGATCGTCAGTAATCGAAACGCGACATATTCGTGCGCATGCGGCGCCCCGGTTTCGGCCGGGGCGCCTTTTTTGTTTCGCCATGGGGGAGAGGTTTCCTGCCGTGCTTCATCGCTTCCACACCGTTCACCGAGTTGTTGTAGCCTTTTGTCGTTGTGTGGAATATACTTTCATTAACACGTTGCCTCGTGAAAGGAACATTCATGATTTACACGCTCACTGCAAATCCCGCCATTGATTACAACATCGCCTGTGACGGTCTTGCTGCCAACACCGTCACGCGTACCCGCAACGCCGTCTACACGCCCAACGGCAAGGGCCTCAACGTCTCGTTTACGCTTGACCACTACGGTGTCGACACCACGATCCTGGGCTTCTTCGCCGGCTTCTCGGGCGAGTTTATCGTTAAGGGCGCCGAGGCCCTTGGCGTGCCCGTCAAGCCCGTGTGGACCGACGGCATCACGCGTGTCAACGTGTTCCTCAACGCCGGTCCCGACACCGAGTACAACATGGTCAATGCCGGTGCCGCCATCAACGAGGCCAATGAGCAGGAGATGTTTGAGCTCATCGATTCGCTCGATGATATGACCTGCCTGGTTATCAGCGGCTCGCTGCCTCCCAACACTTCCGAGGGCTTCCTGGCCGAGGTCCTGCGCCGTGTCAAGGCCAAGGGGGCCGAGTTCGTCCTCGACATCTCGAGCCATCAGCTGGCAGACCTCATTGCTCTGGAGCCACTGCTGATCAAGCCCAATGACGACGAGCTGCTTGACATCTTTGGCATCAAGGTGAGCGGTGGCGACGACGAGTCCGTCAAGGGCGCGATGGCCGAGCTGCACGCCAAGGGCGCCAAGAACGTGCTGCTGACCCTCGGTGGCGACGGCGCGTACTTCTCCAACGGCAAGCACATCTGGTTTGCCAATCGCACTTTCGACGTCAAGCTGCTGTCGACGGTGTGCGCCGGCGATTCCTCGCTCGCTGCCTTCCTGTCCGTGTGGCACGACGCCCCCGAGCGCGTTGAGGATGCCTTGCGTCTTTCGATGGCCACCGGCGCCAACGTGGTCGAGTGCCCCGGTCTGGGCGATTTTGCCAAGGTGGACGAATATAGGAAGCACATCGAGGTTCGCCAGGTCTGCTAGCAGCATCGATACGTCGTTGCCGAACACCCGCTTTGGATTACCAAGGCGGGTGTTTTTTGCGCGCTGAACGTACGCGGCGTCTGCTCTCTCGTTTTATCTAATCGACGACGCGATTGCGTGTGCGTGCTTTCTCGTTTCTTGTTAGACTTCTTGAGAACCATCGATTAACGCTCACAAGTGCAGGAGGCCATAGGCATGTGCAATGTTTCGCTCAACGGTACGCAACCGTCCGATGCGTCCCTGCGCGTCCTGCGCGTGCTTGAGGCGGCTGGTCTTGAGGCTTGGTACGTGGGCGGTTGGGTGCGCGACGCCCTGATGGGGTACCCCAGCCACGATGTTGATATGTGCTGTAGCGGCCTGTGGCAGGAGTCTAAATCGGCGCTCGAGGCCGCCGGCATCGCGGTTGTGGAGTCGGGCATTAAATTTGGCGGAATCACGGCTATTTCCGATGGCGAGCGTATCGAGGTCACCACGTACCGTCTGGATGGCTTTTACACCGATGGTCGTCATCCCCAGAGTGTGGAGCGTGCCGCCTCGCTCGAGGACGATCTGGCGCGCCGCGACTTTACCGTCAATGCCATGGCCTGGCATCCCGAGCGTGGGCTTGTCGACCGCTATGACGGCCAGGGTGACTTGGAGCGCAAGCTGATTCGCGCTGTCGGCGATCCCAAGCGTCGCTTTAACGAGGACGCCCTGCGCATGCTGCGTGCGGTGCGCTTTGCCTGCCGTCTGGACTTTATGATTGAGCCCGAGACCAAGCGAGCGCTTGCCGAGTGCGCGCCGCTGCTCGATGCCGTGGCGCGTGAGCGTGTGGGTATTGAGCTCGAGGGCATTCTTTCGACCGGTCATGGGGGAGACGCGATGCTCCGCTATCCCGAGCTCATCTGCGCCGCCGTGCCCGAGTTGGCAGCGGGTCGCGGGTTTGATCAGCGCAGTGTCTATCATGCGTTTAACGTCTACGTGCATATCGCCCGTGTGCTGACGGTGGCGGGGGAGCTCGCGCTGTGTGACGGCGTCGCGCCCTCGTCGAGCCTTATGTGGGCGGCGTTTTTGCACGATGTGTCCAAGCCCGAGTGCTTCACGGTCGACCATGCCGGTAGCGGACACTTCTACGGTCATCCCGAGCTCGGCGCCAAGATGGCGCGCGTCATTATGGATCGCCTGGCGCTCTCGCACGACTTGGTGCGCGACGTGTGCCTGCTCATCAAATACCATGACAAGCCGCTGCGCCCCGAGCGCTCCTGTCTGCTCAATATGATGCGCGCGCTTTCGGGTGAGGGCGTCGACACGGCCCGCCTGATTGACGAGCTCATGGACCTTAAGCGTGCCGATACGCTCGGCAAGGCCCCGTCTTGCTTCTATTACGTTGAGACGATTGAGGAGATGCGCGCGATGGCGCATGAGCTGCTGAAGGCGGGGGAGCCCTATACGCTCAAGATGCTCTCCATCAACGGCGGCGACTTGATCCGTGCCGGCGTTAAACCGGGACCCGAGCTAGGCCAGCTACTCAACGCCGCCCTCGACGCCGTGATCGAAGACAACATTCCCAACGAGCGCGAAGCTCTTTTGGTCCATCTCAACTTGAATTAGCTACCCAGTTTACCTGCGTGTTCCATAACCTGCCGACAATTTTTCGGCAATTTGGAATTTCTTCTTGCGCTGACGTTTTTTGTCCCGTAATATATTTCCTCGCAGCACGGCAGTGCAGATGTCATGTGGCCCGTTCGTCTAGCGGTTTAGGACGCCGCCCTCTCAAGGCGGAGATCACCAGTTCGAATCTGGTACGGGCTACCACTTCTTTTCTGCTGAGTTCCATGGCCCGTTCGTCTAGCGGTTTAGGACGCCGCCCTCTCAAGGCGGAGATCACCAGTTCGAATCTGGTACGGGCTACCACGCATCTGATACCCGGACTTCCCATGGAAGTCCGGGTTTTTTGTTATCAAACAACCGTCTGCAATTCCCGTTTGAACCAGAGCTTTGCGTTCTGCCTATGGCCCTTACGGGTACAATATCCAAGATATTTTGACTGTTAGAAGGAGTCTCATGACGGAGTCCTCTCAGCATACGTCTAAGCCCCAGGTCGAGGTTGAGGCCTCGGGCGGAGATGACAATAAGAGCGCACGCCGCGGCGCCATCTTTATCGGCGTCGTGCTGGTGGGTTATATCGTCTATCTGGTGGTAACCGGGCAGATGGGGCAGTTCTGGGCCGCTATGTCGAGCGTCCAGGCGCCATGGCTCGTTGTCGCGTGTCTTTGCATGTTCATGTATCTGTTCTTTGGCATTGTGGCCTATGCGATCGCCGTCTGGCTCGACCCATATTCGCCCGTCGGCATCCGCGACCTGATCTCGGTCGAGGCGAGTGGCATCTTCTTTGGCAACCTGACGCCCATGATGATGGGCTCGACTCCCGCCCAGATCTACCGCCTGACCAAGGCGGGCCAAAATGTCGGCGAGGCCGGCGCCACGCAGTTCACGCGCTTTATCGTGTACCAGTTTGGCCTCGTTGCCTGGGGCGCTATCCTCCTGCTTGCTCGCATGCCGTTTTTTGCCGAGCGCTATGGCGACATGACGTTGCTGTGCGTCTTTAGCTTTGGTGGGCACTGCTGCATCTTGCTGGGCATCTTCGCCGTCGCGCTCATGCCTAAGACCGTCACGCGCGTCGCCCATTGCATCATCAATTGGCTTGAGCGCATTGGTGTCTCGGCCACTAAGATCGAGGGATGGCGCACGTTTGTCGATGGCGAGATCTACTCCTTCTCCGAGAAGTTCAAGCTTTCAGCCGGACATTTTTCTTCCATGCTGGTCACCGTGTTTATCACCATGCTGCAGCTCGCGTTTTTCTATCTGGTGCCGTATTTCCTGATGCTTGCCTTTGGCCACCACGAGGTCGACTTTTTCTCGGTCATGGCCGCGAGCGCCTTTGTCCAGCTGCTGAGCTCTGCGGTTCCCTTGCCCGGTGGAACTGGTGGCGCTGAGGGCGGCTTTGCATTGTTCTTGGGTCATTTCTTCGGTTCGGCATCGACCGCTGGCTATCTGCTGTGGCGCCTCATTACGTTTATCTCACCGACCATTTTGGCTGCGCCCCTGCTGGGGCTTAAGAGCGCTCACAGCGAGAGCATCCATGCGCGCTGGGATCGCGTGATGCGCAAGCTCGACCGCGCGCCTCAGACGCCCTCTGCGCCCACTAAGCCGCACCCCGCGAATGCTGTTACCGTTGATCCCAAGAAGCAGGCTCAGAAGGCTTCTGGGACCGCTAAGCCGGCTCATAAAGCCTATGTGCGCCAGACAGGCGACGGTATTCGCGTATCTCCGTCGGCACTCAATAAGAAGAAGCACCCTAAGTCGCAGTAGGGCAGTCGTGCGTTCTTCATGATGCGGGGCATATTTGTGCTGTTTGGGGGATAATCCTCTTACGTAGATTATCTCTCATCTGTTGATGAATGCTCACATATCGAAGGGACACGCCCATGGCTACCAGCAAACCGCGTCTTGACCGCCGCATCGTTCGCAGCCGCAATGCCATCCTTTCCGCTTTCGAGCGCCTACTCATGGAAAAGCCGCTGGCAGACATTACGGTGAGTGCCATCGCGCGCGAGGCCAATGTCGACCGCAAGACCTTTTACGTTCACTTTGGTACGGTTGATGGCCTGCTCGATGCCATTGCCGTCGATGTGGTGGAGATGATTGTCGACTCGGTCGAGAAAACGCTTGCTTCCATGGACGGCGACACCAATGAGCGCGCTCTTGGCGCGGCGGCGACCTTCTTTAAAACCGTTAACGAGGCACTGTGCAACAACTTGGTGCTCAATCGTCAGCTGATCGAGAACATTCCGCTCGATGATTTTATGGCTCGTCTTCGTGCACCGCTCGAGCACGAGATTGCCGAGCGCGATCTGCTGCCTCAAGGTCTCAAGGACGAGATGTTCGACTACTATTTGGCGTTTTTGCTATCGGGTATTATCGGTATCTATCGCACGTGGGCGCTGTCTGACGGCTCGGTTCCTATCGAGCGTGTCTCGGAGGTTGCTAACGACCTCACGCTCAACGGCCTGTCGAGTCTGGAATCTCGCTTCGAATAGCATCGATAATTCAACAACTTAAAGAAGTTGCGGTGGAATAGGGATTGTTTTGGTTATTGGAAGGCCGATCTAGTCCCTATTTCACCGCAACTTAGTAAAACTGTTTTGATGGTAAGGCGGAGCAGCCTCGAAGATGAGCCTCGAGACTGCTTCGCTTCATTTCTGAGCGTTTGTCGTGTAGAACAGCATTAATCGCCGTTTTTGAGCGTGCGGCCCTGCTTTTCGAACTTGTGCATGTCGCTATCGGCCATGCCCTGCGACTTATCCTCGTGACGCTTGGCGTATAGCGGATCGTCGGAGTCGTTCCAGATGCGGTCGGCGACAGGTGACCATGCCTCGGCGGCAGCCTGGGTCTTTTCGCGCAGCTGCTCGGGTGACTCCTTCTCGATGAGATCGGTGCTCATTGCGCCACTCTCGGCGACTAGTTTGGGCAGCACATCGGGATTCTCGAGCATGGGGCATGGTTTGAGGTAGTTGTCGTTAAACGGCATGTTTTCGTAGTACTTCATAAAGAGGGGAGAGCGCAGCGCGTCGAGTAAGCTCACATCGTGGATGTTGGCGTTTGAGTAGTGGATGAACACGCACGGCTCCACGTCTCCGGCGGCGTTGATGTGCAGGTAGCGGCGGCCGCCGGCGATACATCCGCCTACAAACTCGCCGTCGTTTTGGAAGTCGAGCGTAAACAGCGGCTTCTTCTCACGCATTTCGCGGATAAAGTGATACATGTGCTCGCGCTGCTCGGGCGTGGGCATGAGCTCGGGGGTTGCATTGCGGCCAACCGGCATAAAGTGGAAGTACCAGCAGAAGAGTGCTCCCTCGCCGATCATCCAGTCCATGTTCTCCTCGGTAGCAACCGTATCGGCATTGGCGCTGGTCCAACAGGTGGAGATACCAAACGGCAAGTCGCGCTCGCGCAGGAGTTTCATGGCGTGCTCGATCTTTGCGTAGGTACCCTCGCCGCGACGGGCGTCGGTGGTGTGCTCATTGCCCTCGGCGCTGATGGCGGGGACAAAATTACCTACGCGAATCATATCGTCGCAGAAGGCCTCGTCGATCAGCGTGGAGTTGGTAAAGCAGAGAAACACGCAGTCCTGATGTTTTTCGCAAATTCTGATCAGGTCGTGCTTGCGGACGAGCGGCTCGCCGCCGGTATAGATGTAGATATGCGTACCGAGCTCTTTGCCCTGTGTAACGATAGAGTCGATGTCTTCGAACGAGAGATTCTGCTTGTAGCCGTACTCGGCGGCCCAGCAGCCCGTGCAATGAAGGTTGCAGGCGCTCGTGGGATCGAGCAGGATGGCCCACGGAACGTTGCACTGGTACTTTTCGCGGTTCTTTTCCTGCTCTGGCCAAGCAAGCAGGTTGGCGTCGACAATGAGGGTCTTAAGCAGTTTGGTTCGCATCTGGGGATTAAGGCTGAACACACGCATGATCAGGTCATACCAATTGCCGCGGCTCTTGATGACATTGGTGAATGCCTCTCGCTGTACAGGAAATACGCGATTGGGGACCAGCTTGTTCACGAGGTCCATGATTTTGTCGATGTTTTCTTGCGGGTTGTCGTCGAGATAATCGATGAGCTTGTTAAGCGCTGCACGCTCTGCTGACTGTGTAAGCGACATGGGTATATCCTTTCACGTGTGCTTAATGTGTGATAATACCCACTTGTAGATTAAACGAAGTCTAAAGATTTGGAATGTGTCTATTCAACGAATCAATTTAATTTGGGGTGAAGCGTTATACGCCGACACCTTCTAAGTTGCGGTGAAATAGTGTCAGATGGGGATGCGGACGATTTCTTGGGCCGCGCCTAGGCGTATCCATTGGAATCCTCCGATGCGCCTTCGCACGCTCGCATGACCTCGATACCATGCGATCGTGCGAACTCGACGAGCTCTGCGTTGCGGGCGTTTATGGTGCCGAAGGCGGCGGGGCACACGATAAGACGCGCGCAGTGGACGAGGAGCTCTTTGGCGCGGGCTATGGTTTTATCCCCGATCGGCTCGAAGGCGCGCTCGGCCACGCATTCCGTCGCCAGGTCGCGCGCAAGCTCGCAGTCGATGTCCCCTTCGTGCAGAACGCCCGCGTAGAACGCCTTGCCCTGCCGGATTAGCTGGCGAAACACAGCTGACCCCGTACCTGCGCCGGCGATGACGAACGTGTGCGCATCGCCGTGTGGGCGCCCAATTTCCACGCTGCCGAAGCGCTCGTTGAAGGTGCCATGTTTAAGGCCGTAGAGCTCGCCAATCGTCTCGCGCGTGAATATGTCCTCGGGTGCGCCGGCGCGGAAGACCCAACCGTCCTTCACGCAAATCACCTTGTCGGCGCTTTTCTGCGCGAGCTCGAGTTCGTGGATGGACATGATGACAGCCACATTCTGCGATTTCGCAAGGTGGCGAAGTATTCGCAGCAGGTCGATCTGGTAGCGGATATCGAGATACGACGTGGGCTCGTCGAGCACGAGCACACGCGGATCCTGCGCGATGGCGCGTGCGAGCATGACGCGCTGGCGTTGCCCGTCGCTTATCTGCATGAAGTCGCGCTCGGCGAACTCTTCCACATGTGCGGTTTTCATGGCCTCGTCGACCCGACTATGGTCGTCGGGCGAGAGTGTGCCCATTCGCCCGGTGTAGGGATGCCTTCCCGCCTCTACGATATCGCGGCAGGTGAGGAGCTCGGTCCGGGGGCGATCTGTCAGCATAACGGCAAGGTTCCTTGCGAACTCCGCCGTCTTCCATCGGGAAATCTCTCGCCCGTCGAGCTCGACCGCGCCGGCAAGCGGCGCCAGATGGCGCGTGATGGTTTTCAAGATGGTCGACTTGCCCGAGCCGTTCGGCCCGATGAGCGCCACGACGTCGCCCGCGCGAACCTCCAGATTGACACCTTCGACTACGACCTTCTTGTCGTAGCCAACCGACAGGTCGCTTATGCGGAAAAGCGGTGCTCCGTCAGCCTGCGTTTCGACCGGGGTTTCGAGGTTCGACTCCCCTCCGAGCGTTTTGGGCCGCGGCACGAATTCCCCCATCTACCTCACCTGCTTCTTCAACATAAGCGCGATAACCACCGGCGCGCCGAAGATGGCGGTGACGGCGCTGATGGAAAGCTCGACGGGAGAGAACAGCGTGCGCGCGATCAAATCGCAGCCCGCGCAGAAGATGGCGCCTCCCAAGAAGCACGCAGGAATCACGCGGATGGGCTTCGACGACTTCAGCGCCGACTTCACGAGATGCGGAACCGCGATGCCTACGAACGACACCGGACCAGCGAACGCGGTCACGCAGGCGGAGAGCATGCTCGCTAGAAGGACGAGCACCACGCGGAAACGTGCGACGTTCACGCCGACGCTTTTCGCGTAGGCTTCTCCCAGCTGGAAGGCGGAAAGGGGCTTCGATATCGCGAACACGCATGCGCTCACGGCGATCACCACGACCGCGATGACCGCGACGTCGTCCCAGCTCGAACCCGAGAAACTACCCAAAGACCAGTTGTGCAGGTTTACGATGGACTGATCGTCGGCGAAGGCGATGAGGAAGTTCGTCGCCGCCGAGCAGATGTATCCCACCATGACGCCCGCCACGATGAGCATGGCCATGGAACTTATGCGCCGTGCGATGAGGAGCACGAAGCCGATGGTGATAAGCGAGCCCAGAAACGCTGCGGCCACCATGGCCGGCGAGGACATGGCCTGGTTCGCGCCCAGAAGTACGATCATCGTAAGCGCGACGACGAACTTTGCGCCCGAGGAGACGCCCAAGATGAACGGGTCGGCGATGGGGTTGTTGAAAAACGTCTGCAGTAGGAACCCGGAAAGCGAAAGTGCCCCGCCGAGAAGCACGGCTGAAAGCACGCGCGGCAGGCGAATCTCCCAGATGACCTGGCTTTCCATGGAATTGGCCGCGCCGCCCGAAAGGATGCCGGGGATGTGGTCTGCGGGCACGAGCACGCTCCCGATGCACAGGTTGGCCCCGACGAGCACGATGAGGGCAACAGCGAGCAGCGCCGTCACGACGCGACACCGCGCGGCGCGCCCCGATTCGTCGTATGCCATGGAAAGTCGGCTTCTCATGGTGCTAGCCGAGCTTCCTCAGATAATGGAAGTCGCTCGCGTCATCGCCGGTGAACGCCCCGTGCAGCTCGTCGATAATGTCGGCGGTGGAAGTCATCTGCTGGTACATGTCGGCGCTTGTGACCCAGACGTTGCCGTTCTTCACGGCTTTGAACTGCGACAATAGCGCGTTTTTGCCTACGAAGTCGTTCAAGGTGGCAACCGATTCGTCGATGGTGCCGTTGTAGACGATGATGTCGGCATCCTTCGCCGTCGCGTAGAAGCGCTCCATTTCGAGCGTTACTGACGAACCTGACGTCGACGCCGTCTGCGCGTCATCGAGTGCGTAGCTGCCGCCTGCAAGCTCGATCATCTGCGCCACGTAGTCGCCCGCCCGCCGCGTGACGGCGGCCCCGTTCGAGTTAATGTAGAAATACGCCACGGTTTTACCTGACGACGCGAGCCCCGACGTTTGCTCGACGCGGGCCTTCTGCTCGTTGAACAGGTGCGCGGCCTCGTCTTCCTTGTCGAACAGGACGCCGAAAAGCTTAATCCACTCGAGGCGCCCGAGTGCTTCGGGCTCGCTCGACGACTGTTCGGTGAGCACGACGAGCCCGAGCTTCTGCAGCTTTTCCTTCACATCGGGCGTGTGGTTGATCATGGTGTTCTCGATGGCGAGCGTGCAGCCCGAGGCCGATATTCGCTCGTAGTCGGGCGCGCTGTACTTGCCGCCGTAGGCGATCGCCCCACTTTCGAGCGCGCTTTTGAAGCCCGCGACCGAGCAATCGTCGGCCTTCGTGCCCGACATGAGGATATTGTCGTTCGCATCGAGCGCGTCGACCAGGCACATCGTCGCCGACGACACGAGGTACACCTTGTCGGCGGGGCGCCTTATGACCGCGATGTCGGAGCTCAACCCATCAGGTACCTTCGCATCTTGTGGCACCACGAGGAAGCGCTCCCCGTTCGAAACGCAGATAAGCCGCAGGCCGCCTTCGAACTCGTCGACAGTGAAGTGCTCGGCGTATTCAAGCTGAAGCGTCCCCGTCGGCTCCCAGCCGCAGCCCAAATCGGCGTTGTGGAAGTCGGCCGCGGCGCTTGAAGCCGTTTCCGCAGGGGAGCCGCCGCTTGCATCGTCGCCCGATTTCTCCTTCATGGTGGATGAGTCGAAGTAGAGCGTGTAGTCGATGGTGTGCGGCGTCGACATGGCGACGGTCTCGGCCGACACAGCGATGTCCTCGTCGAGCGTGACGGGTATCTCGAACGTGGAGTTGCCGCCGTCGTTTACGGGCGCGTAGTCCACGCCGTCGACGGTCATCTTGTCGTAGTTCGAACTCGACCAGGTGATGGTCGCGGTGTAGGTGTCGCCATCCTTCACAATTGTGGTGGGCGAGGCGATGCTTGCACGCCCTGACCCACCGGAAAGCGAGACGCTCACAGTGTATTCCTGAGAGCCCGCCGTGCCACCGGTCGCGTTCGGGCTCGCGCTGCACCCCGCGAAAGGAAGCGCGAGCAGGGCGACGAGAACGCAGGCAATCGCGCGCGCCGCGATGCTGTGGCGCTTCCTGTTTTCCCCCTTGGGAAGAATCGACCGCATGGCGTTACTTCAGTGCGTCGGCGCGTAGATCGACGCCGGCGGATTCGAACACGAGCGTGCGGTCGTACCACTGCTCTTTTCTAATACTCCACGCGGCGCAGGCGGTGTCCTCGTCGAGCGCTTCAACGGGCACGTCGTAGGTGTACTTGCCTTCCGCGTTTTCCACATAGGGGATGAAGTCGGCCTCGCTCGCGGCGGCAGCCTCGTCACCCGTGCCCATGAAGAGCTTGCCGTAGCCCGTGCCGGAAAGTGTCATCACGCAGTGCATGGAGCCGTTTTCCACGATGAGCTGGGCGTCCACAATCCTGAACATGTTCGAGCTGGAATCTACGGTGATCGGATAGGTGCCGTCGGCCACCTTGTCGGCGGTGATGGGGGCAGCGCTTGCGCCCTCGGGCGCATCGGCCGCCTGTTCGGTCTTTTCCCGGGAATCGGCATCGCTTGCCTTTGCGCTGTCGATTGAATTTCCGCCGCAGCCGGCGAGCGAGAACGCGAAAAGCGCCGCCGACAGGGCGAAGGCGAGGGTTTTCTTCAACATGGAGGGGTTCCTTTCAATCGCTTCGACCGCCCGCGCCGTGCGGTGGGCGGGCGGGATGCGAATGCAACGGGCATGCACCGTCAGTCGGGGAAGGCGCATGCCCGTTGCACGGGGACGCGACCGGCGCCCCCGTGCGCGGCGAGTTTACAGCTTGGCGATGGCGTCGTCCACGTGCGAGACGTAGATGTCGTCGACCGCGACGTTCTGTCCCAGACCTTGGAGCAGGCACGTCACTTCGAAGCCGGCGGCCACGAACTTCGCAGCCCAGCTGTCGGGGTCGGTCTCGTCTGCCATGTCGTTGTTCGCGTGGTCGCCCGCGACCACCATGAACGGCGCGAGCACGGCCTTCTTGTAGCCTGCGGCGCTCGCGGCGGCGATAACATCCTCGCAGGTCGGTTCAGCCTCGACGGTGCCGACGAAGAACTGCGTTAAGCCCTCGTTCTTAAACACTTCCTGCATCTTGGCATAGTCGGCGTTGGAATCGGCTTCGGTGCCGTGGCCCATGAGGCACAGCGCCGTCTTGCCGTCGTCGAAGGATGCCATGTTCTCCTTAATGGCTGCGGCCACCTTCTTGTAGTCGTCGTCGGAGGTGAGCAGCGGGTCGCCGAGCGAGATTTTGTCGAACTTGTCGGCGTACTTGTCGAGTTCGTCTTTCACGTCGGTGTATTCCAGGCCACCCATGAGATGCGTCGGCTGCACGACGATTTCCTTCACGCCGTCTTCCACGCAGCGGTCGAGCGCCTCGGTCATGTTGTCGATCGTGATGCCGTCGCGCTTCTTCAGCTTGTCGATGATGATCTGCGCGGTGAAGGCGCGGCGGATGTCGTAGTCCTGCCAGTACTTCTCGCGGAACCGAGGAA
>CABQWP010000002.1 GCA_902467875.1 uncultured Collinsella sp.
AGTAAAGCTAACGGCAACGAACGACGCGGCTCGGGAACCACGAGCCTATCGGGGCTCGCGCCCTCGGCATCCATCAGGCTCACGTAGCGAATCGACGGATCCCCATACATCGCGTAGTAATAATTGCCCGTGCGCGCGCTAAAGCATCCGGTATAGATAGTCTTCTCGAACTTGCCATCGCCCATCCTGGACGCTCCCTCAATCATCACCACGCCCTCGAGCGAACGGAACATGCGGACGACGTTTTCGGTTTCGCTCTCCTTTTGCGGGTAATTGGCATTGAGGTACGCCGCCTTTACAAAACGGCTCGGCGAATAGCAGTCACCCGGAATACCGCGCATGCCGGCACCCGCGCCATAGGGCTTGAGCTCGGCGCCACGCCATGTCGCCGTCTGCGGAAAATCGCTTGTGGCCGTGATATAGGTGCGCAGGTTTTCCATGTGCCACGGGAAGGTGGGCTGATTGGCAAGGGTATCGACCGGATCGTCGTATACATGCAGACCGTCAGCCATCATCTCGACCACGATGCTACGCTGGCTGTCGCCGATAATCCAATGGAGCAGCGACACGCCCAGCCCCTCTCCTGCAGATTTAGCAACAATCACCGTATCGCGCAGCGCAGCCTCGACCTCGTCGACCGTCGAGAACGTCGCTGCCACCCACAGGGGAAACTCATAGGCCGCGATATTGTTCTTGCCGTCGACAGGGCCCTCGGCATACTCGGCATAGCCTGGAAAATTGAGTCCCGCCACAGCCAGACCCGCATCGTTACCGCAATCGAAAAACATGGGATAGTTCTTGTAATCGATGCACATACCGATCACCGCGTGTGCCGCTGTCGCGTCGTCGATAAACGAATACGGAATGTGGAACCCGCGCGGCATCACGCGAACCTGTTGGCCGTAGTCAAAGCTCCAGTCGAGGTTGCGGCCTAGATACATGTGGCCAGAATTATCGGTAAATCGAATGCTCGTACACATAGCGCCTCCTTGCTTTACGTTCCTGCTAAGGTTATTGTCACCAAACAAAAAGGCGCTAAACACAAAAGCCCGGACATGACAACAATGTCACGCCCGGACCAAAAGAGACGAAGTGCGGTGCTTTGGTCCCCTTAGACCAACTTTCCTAGACAGTGGTCAATCATGTGTTGAATCATCTGCGCCTCGAAGCCCACAAAGTCCTGCTTGCGCTCGCGCATCTTGCCGTCGACGATCACGTCATAAGCGACCTTGCACTTGATATAGCGCGTGGACTTGGTGATCTCCTCGTGCGTCAGGCAGCTCTCCTCCATCTTGCTGGCGCCCAGGCCAAACACCAGACGGGGGTTGTAGAGCACGTGGGGCTCGCCGGCATCGTCCAGGTAGACGCAAACCTTCTTGGTGACGCCAATCTGGTTAGCGGCAAGGCAGCCGGCATCGTCGAGCGACTTGATGGTATCGATCAGATCCTGAGCAACCGACTCGTCCTCGACGGTCGCAACCTCGCAACGCTGGGACAGGATAGCCTCGTCGTGGCAAAGCTCTTTAATCATACGTTCCTCCATAGGGGTCGTTGTAACCGCTTAAGTATACGGTACCCACACATTTTCATACGGAAAATACCGCCCGTCCGTTACAAAGCGCCGAACATCAACATGCGAGGAACAACAGCGTCGTAAAGGGGCTATAGTAGTTGAGTTCGTGTCAATCGGCCTAAACTCGGGGCCGAACAAGGAAAGGGTATGCATGGACGAACTTTTTCACGTCAGTGAGCGCAAGTCCACAATCGGGACCGAACTCCGCGCTGGACTGACAACATTCCTGGCGATGGCCTACATCATCGCCGTCAACCCCGCGGTGCTCTCGGGCGCTGGCATCGATGCGGGAGCGCTCGCCTGCGCCACCTGCCTGGGCGCCGGCATCATGACCATCTGCATGGGCATCTTCGCCAACCGCCCGCTCGCCTGCGCGTCGGGCTTAGGCGTCAACGCGATGATCGCCGGAATCACCACCACCGTCTGCGGCGGTGACTGGCACGTGGCCATGAGCGTCATCTTCCTCGAGGGCGTCGTCATCTTGCTGCTCGTGCTTTGTGGCCTGCGCGAGGCCATCATGGACGCCATCCCGGTTGTCCTGCGTCACGCCATCTCGGTGGGTCTTGGCCTGTTTATCGCCATGATCGGCCTGTGCGACGCTGGCATCATCACCGCTGGCGCCGGTACGCTCGTCGGCCTGGGCGACATCGCCTCCCCCACCTTTATCGTCGGCATCATCTCCATCGTCGTGACGGTTGCCCTGGCTTCCCGCAACGTGCCGGGCTCGTTGCTCATCGGCATCATCGTCGCCGTTATCGCCGGTATCCCCCTAGGTGTGACCCAGGCTCCGACCGGTATCATCGCCCCGCTCGACTTCTCGAGCATCGGTGGCCCCATCGCCGACGCCGGCGGCGTGCCCGCCATCGTCAAGGTCCTTACCGACCCCGCGCTCCTCGTCATCTCGTTCTCGCTGCTCATGAGTGACTTCTTCGACACCATGGGCACCGCGATGGCCGTGGCCAAGCAGGGCGAGTTCCTCACCGACGACGGCAACGTCGAGAATATCAAGGAAATCCTGATCGTCGACTCCGCCGCCGCCGCTGTGGGCGGTTTCATGGGCGTCTCCTCCATCACCACCTTCGTCGAGTCCACTTCTGGCGCCGCCGACGGTGGCCGCACGGGCCTCACCTCCGTCACCACCGGCGTGCTGTTCATTCTCGCCGCGTTCTTCTCCCCCATCGTCACCATCGTTTCCAGCGCCGCCACCTGCGGTGCTCTGGTCTACGTCGGCTACCTCATGATGAGCGAGGCCTCCGAAATCGACTGGTCCGACGTGTCTCAGGGTTTCCCGGCGTTCATGATTGTCGCCGGCGTGCCCTTCACCTACTCCATCTCTGCCGGCATTGGCCTGGGCTTTATCGCCTACGTGATCGTCGCGCTCTTTAAGGGCGAGGCCTCCAAGATCAAGCCGCTCATGTGGATCGCAGCCCTCGCCTTCCTCGTCTACTTCTTTGTAGCGTAGGCGCAAGGTTCGCAATATCAAACAGCAAAGCGCGGAGTCGCATCAAGCGGCTCCGCGCTTTTCTTTTAAGCCCAGGCAACGCACGGACGCGCGATGTATTGCTTCCCAAGTTTTGGACATTTTGCCCTCCAAACGGCACTACCGCCGGCTACATCCTGCAGATATGCTGGGCGTAATCGCATAGGCCCTATGAGGATGGGAGTAACCATGGCCGCCTTGTTCACGACCCCCAAGCGCAATGACAAAACCTCTGGAGCCCATTTTGTCGAGCCCGACGTGCGCCGTCGCACGTTGCTCGCACACGGCAGCTGGCGCCGCGTGACACGCCGCATCGTCTGCGGCCTGGCCTGCGCGCTCACGGTGAGCTCGCTGCTCATGCCGAGCGTCTCGCTCGCGGCCGAGTGGGTGGACGTCGGCGGCAGCCGGTATGACGCTGGCACCGCGGCGGGTGACGAGGCTGGCACCTGGTCATGGGATGGCGCCGATGACATGAAGCTCAACGGCTATAACGGCGGTGCAATCAATGCTGCAGGCAAGCTCAACATTGCGTACGAGGGCAAGAACACCGTGAAAACCGAGCCCGATTACACCGGAGCCGCCATCAAAGCGCAGGATGGCACTAACCAGATAGCGGAGTTGAACATAACGAGCTCGAATAGCACGGATGAGCTCAATGTGACAGCCGAGGCCGATGCAATTAAATCCACAGGCGACCTCTCCATTTCTGACCCAGGCACTGTGAACACCACGAGCACTACTTCCGACGGAATTGAGGCAAAGGGCGACCTCTCTATCACGGGCTCGGGCACCGTGAATGCAACGGGCGGTACCGAAGGTATCCAATCCAAGGACAAGACCACCATCGATTCCTCTGGCACAGTGATCGCTAAAGGAAACGAAAGTTACGGCATCTCCGCGGGCAGTGACCTGATCATCAAAGGCGGTGGCAAGGTAGAAGCAAGCTCGATAGAAGAAGCGGCGATTTGGGCTGAAGACGGCATCAACATCTCAGGCGGCAGCCAGGTTAAGGCAAACTCCGAGGAGGATCTTGCCGTCGACACTGAGGGCAGTCTCGCGGTCACGAACGCCTCCCTTGACGCAAGCGGTGTTGAATATGGTGTCTATGCCTACAAGGGCGTTACGCTCGATCACGCGACCGTGACGGTCCGTACAAGCGCGAACGGCGGCCAGGCCATCGCCCTCATCACTGACGGGGACGACATCGTCATCAAGAATGGTTCCATCGTGGACGCGTTCGCGGAAGGCAAATTCTCGGTTGCAATCTCAACCAGAAACCACCAGCCAAACGTCGCTGGCGGCCACATCTACATCAGCGACTCCGTTGTTAAGGCTATAGCCCGCTATGTCGAGACCGGTGGCGATGGCCCCGATCACTACAGCAACGACCAAAGCGGCGGGGTCATCCCTGAGCCTAGGGGTCTGAACATCGGTATCTTCGCCCAGACCTACGAGGGCATCACGCCCGCGAGTATCTCGATCGTCCGCAGCAAGCTCACGGCTGAGGGAGACACGGCGGCAATCTTCGCTCTTGCCATAAGCGAAGATGGCAAGGCGATCGGCACCATCAAGATCGAAGGCGCTCCCATCCAGACGCCCGCAGGCGGCAAGATCATTAACTATCACTACGAAGAAGAGTACGGCCCCAGCATCTCCTACGAGGCAGGTCAAACCATCGGCACGGGTGACGCCACGATCGACTCCCCCTATGACGCCGCTGTCGCCAAGAGCACGGTCATCGCGCCTCCCGAGGAGATCAAACCCGAGGAAAAGCCCGGCGAGACCAAGCCCGAGGGTTCCAAGTCCGAGGGCACGAAGACGACCAAGACCGTTGCAGTTGCTGCCACGGGAGCCAAGACCACCGGCAAGCTCGCGGCAACCGGCGACGCCTCGAGCGCAGCCATCGTGGCAGCCGCCCTTGCGGGGACAGCCGCCATCGCCGCAGGCGCCGTGGTGAGCCGCAAGCGCTCGTAAACACTTTTTCGCACGGGACGGGTGGATCGCGGCCCCTGCCTTCCTCGTCTACTTCTTCGTAGCGTAAGGGCAAGGCTGCAAAAGCTGAACAATAAAGCGCGGAGTCGCCATGCGGCCCCGCGCTTTTCTTTTAGCGCCGGTCCCTGCGCCGGCGTGCGGCCTATTTCTCCCCCATTTTGGCCATTTTGCCCTCCAAACGGCACTACCGCCGGCAACATCCAGCAGATACGCTGAATCTAGTCGTATAGGCCCTATGAGAACGGGAGCAACCATGGCAGCCTTGTTCACGACCCCCAAACGCAATGACACTACCGCCGGAACCCATGTTGCCGAACCCGACGTTCGCCGTCGCATAGGACTCGCGCACGGCAGCTGGCGCCGCGTGACGCGCCGCATCGTCGCGGGCGCCGTGTGCGCGCTCACGGTGAGCTCGCTGCTCATGCCGAGCGTCTCGCTCGCAGCGGAATGGGTCAAGGTCGGCGGCAACAAGTACAACACCGCGGCGAGCGACGAGGCCGGTACCTGGTCGTGGGACGGCGCCGACGACTTGAAGCTCAACAACTATAACGGCGGCGAGATCCAGGCCGCAGGCAAGCTCAACGTGAATTACTCGGGAACCAACATCGTCACTGCCGAATGGATCGAAAGCATCAAAGTTTCTCATGGCACTAACGAGAATGCCGAGCTCAATATCCAAGGCGACGAGGGCGGCACGCTCAGCGTGACATCTACTGAGGACGCTATCCTCTCCACGGGTAATATCAACATCGACGGAGCCGGATCCGTCAACGCCACGAGCACTGGGTTTGATGCCATCAATGCCGGAGGTGATCTCGCTATCAAAGGTTCGGGCAACGTCAACGCCACGGGTGCATCGGATGGCATCAGGGCAAACGGCAATATCACGATTGACGACAGCGGAGCCGTCACCGCCAGGGCTACCAAGGACAAGGGTATTGGAGCCGACAAGAACCTCACCATCAAGGGTGGCGGGACGGTCGAGGCAAGCTCAGCCGATGGTGAGGCCCTTTGGAGCGGCGGCAATATCAACATCTCGGACGGCAGCCAGGTCAAGGCAAACGCCGAGGGATATCTTGCCGTCGACACTGAGGGCAGTCTCGCGGTCACGAACGCCTCCCTTGACGCAAGCGGTGTTGAATATGGCGTCTATGCCCACAAGGGCGTTACGCTCGATCACGCGACCGTGACGGTCCGTACCAGCGCGAGCGGCGGCCAGGCCATCGCCCTCATCACTGACGGGGGCGACATCGACATCAAGAACGGCTCCACCGTGGACGCGTTTGCGGAAGGCGAGGTTTCGGCTGCATTCTCCACCAGAAACGATCGACCCAACGAGAAGGGCGGCCACATCTACATCAGCGACTCCGTTGTCAAGGCCATAGCCCGCTATGTCGAGAACGGCGACGGCCCCATCCCCTACAGCGAAAACCAAGATGGCGAGACGAGGCGCGAACCCCAAGGCGAGAACATCGGCATCATCGCCCAGACCAGCGAGGGCGTCACACCCGCAGTCATCTCGATCATCCGCAGCAAGGTAACGGCCGAAGGAGATACAGCGGCAATCTTTGCCCGTGCCATGAGCGCTGACGGCAAGACAATCGGCACCATCAAGATTGAGAACGCCGCCATCCAGACGCCCGAAGGCGGCAAGGTCATTGACTATCGCAAGCTCCGTGACGGCATCTACGAGGCAGGCCAGGCCATCGGCACGGGCGACGCCACGGTCGACTCCCTCTATATCAAAGCAGTCGCCAAAAGTACGACCATCGCACCTCCCGAGGTAGCCAAGCCGGAAGACCCCAAGCCCGACGAGACCAAGCCCGCAGAAAGCAAGCCCGCGGAGTCCAAACAGAACCCCAAGCCTGAGGGCTCAAAGCCGACCAAGGCCGTTGCGGCTTCAACCACGAAAGCCAAGACTACCGGCGTGCTCGCGGCAACCGGCGACACCTCGGGTGCGGCCATCGTGGCAACCGTCCTTGCGGGAACAGCCGCTATCGCCGCAGGCACCATGGCGAGCCGTAAGCGTTCTTAAACGCCTCTGCGCACATGGCAGCTCCCGCGAAGGCCCCGAGCCCCAGCACCGTTTAACAACGCCACCGCCGAGCTCCCCTCCGGCGGTGGCGTTTTCCATATGAGTCCGCAGGGGATGCACGAGATTGTCTTTGGTCTAGCCCAACCGGCATACGCTGGCGTGCGACAATTGGGGCTGCCGATATCACAACACTGAGAGAAGCCCGTCATGGAAGCGCATCAAAAGCAGATAACCGTTTATTCGAATCATACGGAAAGCGCGCCTGTCATCTACCTTCCTGTGGTCGTGGGCGACGGCAGCGAGGTTTATAAGTGTTGCCGAGAGCTCGACTGTCCGCCATTCGCCCTCGTCACCATTGGCGGGCTCGATTGGAATCGCGAGCTGAGCCCCTGGGCATGCGACGGGACCGTACGCGATGCCGAGCCTTTCGGCGGCCAAGCTGCCGATTTTCTTGATGAGCTGCTGAATCAGATAATCCCCCAGGTCGAGTCGTCGCTTCCTCAGCCGCCCACCTGGCGCGGCATTGCCGGTTACTCGCTCGCGGGCCTCTTCGCACTCTGGTCCCTCTGGCAAACCGACGCCTTTGACCGCGCCGCGAGCGCATCGGGGTCGCTATGGTTTCCCGACTTTGTCGACCGTGCCAGCACGGCCCCTTTTGCCGGCAGCCCGCAAGCCGTCTACCTGTCACTCGGCAAAAAGGAAACCAAGACGCCCAACCGCATGATGCGGCATGTACTCGACGACACACGCGCGATGGAAGCGTTGCTCGTCGAGCGCGGCATTCCAACAACGCTGGAGCTCAACCCCGGCAATCACTTTGCCCAAACCGACTTACGCATGGCCCGCGGCATCCACTGGATACTGACACATTAAAAATGGTGCCCACACGCATATACGCATGGGCACCATATCTTGTTTTAGCTGAACGCAGCTGCTACTCAGCAGCCTCCTCAAGCTCGGAGACATCAAACTCAAAGTCGTTACCCGGCAGGATGGCGTTGAGCACAATGCCCACCAGTGAGCCCACGGCAATGCCGGACAGCGAAATGGTCACGCCGCCCAGCTCCAACACGATGGCGCCGGCGGTGCTGTACGCGATGCCGAGCGAAAGCACGAGCACCAGCGCGGCAACCAGCACGTTGCGGTTGTTCTGGAAATCGACCTGGTTCTCGATGAGGTTGCGGACGCCCACAGCGCTGATCATGCCGTAGAGCACGAGCGACACACCGCCGATCACACACGCCGGCATGGCCGCAATGACAGCCGCGAACTTGGGGCAGAACGAAAGCACGATGGCGCAACACGCGGCAATTCGAATTACGCGCGGGTCGAACACGCGCGTCAGGGCGAGCACGCCGGTGTTCTCACCATACGTAGTGTTGGCCGGAGCGCCAAAGAGCGAAGCCAGAATCGTGGCAAGGCCGTCGCCGAGCAGCGTGCGATGCAGACCGGGATCGGCAATGTAGTTGCGCTCGCAAGTCGAACCGATAGCAGAGATATCGCCGATATGCTCGATCATGGTCGCGAAGGCCAGCGGCATGATGGTGATGATGGCCGTCGTGGCAAGACCGCTATCGAACTGCGGCCCAAAGAGTGCAAACACGGTGTTGTCCCACACGATGGGCAGACCGACCCACGGAGCGGCGGCAACGCCCGAGAAATCAACCTCGCCGAGCGCAGCCGCAACGGCATAGCTCACCACAACGCCCAGCAAAATCGGCACGATCTTGACCATGCCACGGCCCCAGATGTTGCAGATGACGATAACGGCAACGCCAATGACAGCCACAAGCCAGTTGGTCTGGCAGTTAGCAATAGCGGAGCTTGCCAGGATTAAGCCGATGGAAATGACGATGGGGCCAGTCACCACCGGCGGAAAGAAACGCATGACACGCTTGGCGCCAAACGCGCGGAAGAGCGCCGCCAGCACCGGATAGAGCAGACCGGCACAAGCTACGCCCAGGCAGGCGTAGGGCAAAAGCTCGGTCTCGCCGTTGGGCGCGATTGCGGCATAACCGGCAATAAAGGCAAACGATGAGCCCAAAAATGCCGGCACCTTACCGCGCGACAGGAAGTGGAACAGCAGCGTGCCCAAGCCGGCAAACAAAAGCGTTGCCGATACCGAGAGGCCGGTGAGCACGGGCACCAGCACGGTGGCGCCAAACATGGCAAACAGGTGCTGTAGGCCGAGCAGGAACATGCGCGGGCGGCCGAGCGACGATGCGTCGTAGATGGCATCGCTGACGGCGGGCGTCGAGGACTGGGACATGGATGTCCTTTCGAATGGAAGGGCGATCAGGCATATCGGATAACCTGCCCGAACGATACGATCCGAACCATTGTACGCGATACACTATGCCTCGCACGCGCCGCCACCTGCAAACACTAGCGCTATTTCCAAACGCGCTCGGCAATGCGCTTGACCAGCGCGATCTTTGCCCATTGCTCATCCTCGGTCAGCTTGTTGCCAATCTCGCAGCTGGCAAAGCCGCACTGAGGCGACAGATACAGGTTCTCGAGCGGCACGTACTTTGCGGCTTCACGGATGCGCTCGACGATAACATCCTCGTTCTCGAGCTCTGCCGCCTTGGTGGTTACCAAGCCCAGCACGACCCTCTTGCCCGGGGCAACGTACTTGAGCGGCTCAAAACCGCCGGCGCGCGGCGTATCGAACTCCAGGTAAAATGCATCGACATCCTCGTTTGCGAACAGGTACGGCGCGATGGGGTCATAGCCGCCCTCGAAGGCATAGGTAGAATGGTAGTTACCACGGCACACGTGCGTGTTAATGACCAGGTCGTCGGGCTTGCCCTCGATGGCGGCGTTGTTGAGCGCCACGCCCAGCTCGCTCACCTTTTGCAGGTCGACCGGGCTCATGCCGGTTTTGGCGACAAAATCGGTATCGCAGTAGATGCCCCAGGTGCAGTCATCAAACTGGATGTTGCGGCAGCCTGCTGCGTACAGGTCGGCGATCACCGTGCGATAAGCGGCTGCGATGGCGTCGGCAAGTTCCTCATCGGTCTTATAGACAGCGCGCAGGCTCTCCTGCTGGCCGTCGCAGCGGTCGAGCGTGACTTCGGAGAACGTCTGGATCGGCGCCGGAATGGTTTGCCGCGCGACCTGGCCCTCCCCCTCGAGCGCCTTGACAAATTTAAAGTGCTCGACGAACGGATGGTTCTCGCCGCTAATGGGGCCGGTTACCACGGCGGTGTCGGCTGTGGTCTCCTCGTCGTGGAACATATAACCCGTACGCGAGGTACGGCGTTCAATGCCGTTAAGGCCCCACATAAAATCGAGGTGCCAGTAGCTGCGGCGAAACTCACCATCGGTGATGACCTGCAGGCCGGCGGCCTTCTGCTTTGCCACCAAATCGCGAATGGCATCGTCCTCGACGGCCTTAAGGCCGGAAGCGTCGAGTTTACCCGCGACATAGGCGGCACGGGCGTCCTTTACAGCCTGCGGACGAAGAAAGCTGCCGACAATATCGGCGCGAAACGGCGCGTTCGGTTGAATCGAAGTGCTCATAGATATCTCCCTTTGCATTGGTTGCTTTACTGGGACAGAGTATGAGCGCTCATATGACCATCGTAAAATATACGTTTATAACAGTTTGATATAGATGCTTCCTATATCAGTCTGGACTGTCATAAAGAGACTTGAACCGTGCGGAGCGCAGCAGCCTAGATATGCTGACGAATCGCGTCGATATAGGCTTGGCCGTAGCGCGTGAGCGTCGTGTTCTTGCGCGTAATGATGCCGATCTCCATGTACTCGTCCACATCGAGCGGAATCGAGATGATGCCGGGGCCGTTGAGCTCGTGGCTGATCACGCCCGAGCATACCGTGTAGCCGTTGAGGCCCATGGCCAAATTGAACAACGTCGCACGGTCGCGCACGCGGATATTTTTGCGACGCTCGAACGTCGAGGTCAGCTCCTCGGAATAGTAAAACGAGTTGTAGCTGCCCTGCTCGTAGGACAGGAACGGGTAGTCTTCCAGATCCTCGAGCGTCACGCTGGAGCGGTCCGCCAGCGGATGGTCGGCGCAGACGAAGACATGCGGCGTGGCGCAGAAGAGTCCTTCGAACACGAGCTCGTTGGCCACCAGCATGCGCTCGATGACCTCGCGGTTATGCTCGGATAAGTACAGGATGCCCAGTTCGCTTTTCATATGCGCGACATCCTCGATAATCTCGTGAGTCTGCTCCTCGCGCAGGGTGAAGTCGTAACGCGCGGCATCGAACTCGCGGATCACGTCGACAAACGCGTTGACGGCAAAGGAATAATGCTGGCAGCTCACACTAAAGTGCGGCACCTGCTCGGATGCGCCCTTGTACTTGCCCTCGAGCAGGTCGGCCTGGTCGAGTACCTGGCGCGCATAGCCCAAGAAGGTCTCGCCTTCCTCGGACACAATGACGCCCTTGTTGGTGCGCTCAAAGATGTGCACACCCATCTCGTTTTCGAGATCGCGAATCGACGCGGTAATCGAAGGCTGCGATACAAAGAGCCGGCGCGAGGCCTCGGTAATGCTGCCGCATTCGGCAACTTTGACGACATATCTGAGCTGCTGAAGCTTCATAGCTTTCTCCCTAGACGTTCGTGACGTCGAAACCTGTCACATCCATCTGACGCATAAACGGCGGCATCTCCCCCGTCGCGGCGCAAGCGGCAATCTGGTGCAGAGCCCCGGCAACCGCATCGTCTGCCGCAGCGCCGATATGCCAGCGCGCGGCAGCCGTGACGGCCTCGTTGGCATTGGCGACTGCAACGGAGTTGGGGACGGCACCGATCATGGGCAGGTCGTTATCAGAATCGCCAAATACGGCCACCTCGTCGGGCGTCAGGCCCAAAGCGCGCGCCAACTCCAGCGCAGCGCAACCCTTGTCCCAACCAGCCGGAAGGATGTCGAACAGGCGCACTCGGTTGTTGGGAAACACAAGCGAGAGTTCCGGCACCTCAGCGGCAACGCGCTCGCGTAGCTCCGCGAGCTCCTCACGCGAACGAGCACTCCAAATATTCGCCTTGAACACCGGCGCGTCATCGACAACAGGACGGCACGGGGCCTCTTCGCCTTTGAGCCACGCGTTGCCGCCCGACTCCATGGCGCGACGAACGCGCTCGGGGTCGCTCGTCACACAATAGGCATCGTTGCCCCAAAAGTCATCGCCCAGGCTATAGACCTTCAGATAGGTATCGTCGGTCTCTTGCTCCAGATAGTCGGCAAGACGCATGAGGGCACCGTTGTCGCTCGCACGGGAGGCAACAACCTCGCCGTCGACAAACATCACCTGGCCGTTACAGAACGCGCCAGTCGAAAAACACTCGGAACGATTTTTGAACATCCAGCCCATCGCGGACGGCTGACGACCCGAAACCGGGCCAAAGTGCAGGCCCGCCGCCTGCATGGCATGAATGCCCTCGATGGCGTAGTCGCTGGCGCCGTCATGCCCGGCTGGAATCAGCGTATCGTCCATATCGGTCAGCACAAGTTTAATCATAAGGCCCCCATTCGTATCGGTCCTACCTATTGTAACGACCTGCCAAAATAAACCTGTCCCTTTTTGGCAGGTGCGCTAGTATAGGGAACAACAGATTCGATGCGGGAGTGCCGGCGGTGCAAACCACAAGGCTGAGAGGGCATGGGGCCCAATCCTTTGAACCTGTCAGTTAATGCTGGCGTAGGGAGCATGCCGCCTTTACAGGGGCGCTGTCTATGCACAGCGCCCCTTTTCTATGCCAAGGAGGCATGTGCAGTGATTGATTCGGAACAGCTTAAGCAACATATGGTCAAGGCCGTGGAGGAGATTCGCGCCACCAATCCGATGGCCGGCTCCATCACCAACACGGTGACGATCGACTTTGTCGCCAATGCACAGCTCGCCGTGGGCGGTTCGGCCGCCATGGTCTATCTGCCCGACGAGGGCGAGGCGCTCGTTGCCGGCGGCGGCGCCATCTATCTCAACATGGGCACGCTCTTCCCCATCTACGAGCAGACGATTCCCCGCGCGGCCAAGGCGGCACACGACGCCGGCAAGCCCTGGGTGCTCGATCCGGTGGGCCTGGGCATCGGTAGCCTGCGCACCCAGCTGGTAAACGAGCTCAAGCAGTACAAACCCGCCATCGTACGCGGCAACGCCTCCGAGATCATCGCACTCGCCGGCCTGTGGGGCCTTGAGGGCGAGGCGGCCGATCTGAGCCGCGTGCGCGGTGTCGATACCACCTCGTAGATGTCCCCCCGACGGGGTGGCCCCCGCCCGGGATCCCGCCGTGGCGCTCGCCCGCTACACCGGCGGCGCCGTAGTGGTCTCGGGCGAAGTCGACCTGATCACCGACGGCACGACCGTGGCCAAGTCCCACGGCGGCAGCCCGCTCATGTCCAAAATCACCGGCTGCGGCTGCTCGCAGGGCGGCGTGCTGGCCGTGTACGCCTGCGCTGCCGACCCGTTTACGGCAGGGGTGCGCGGGGCCCGCCGCCTTCAAACGGGCCGCGAATGACGGCACCGCCGTCTACAACGTGGCCGGCACGCGTGCCGCCGCCGTTGCCGACGCCCCGGCAAGCTTTAAGGTCGCCTTTATCGACGAGCTCTACCGCGCAACCGCCCAGGACATTGCCGATAACCAACTCGAGCTCGAGGAGGCATAGGCCATGTCCGAGCCTGCAACCAATACCGGCATGAACACGCTCGTCGCTGTGGCCATCGCCCCATGCGGCACCGGCGATGAGCTGTCCGCCGAGGTCGCCGAGGTCGTGCGCGTCATTCGCGAGAGCGGCCTTCCCAACCGCACCACCTCGATGTTCACCGAGATCGAGGGCGACTGGGACGAGGTCATGCAGGTCGTGCGCGACGCAACCTTTGTGTTGGCGAGCAAGGGCATCCGAACCGAAGTCGTGCTCAAAGCCGATATTCGTCCCGGATTTACCGACACCATGACCGGCAAACTCGAGCGCATGGAAGCGCAGATCAAAAAGCAGGAGGAAGCACGATGAGTATCCGCGACAACCTTGATATCTCAGCCTATCTGGTGCTCGGCCCCGAAAATACCCTCGGGCGCCCCGTGGGCGATGTGGTGGCCCAGGCGCTCGACGCCGGCTTTACCTGCATCCAGGTGCGCTCCAAGGTGGCAAGCGCCCGCGAGATCATTGCGCTGACCGGCGACGCCGCGCAGGCTATCGCTCGGGCCGGCAAGACCGGTCAGGTCGCCTTGCTGATCGACGACCGCCTGGACTGTGTGCTTGCCGCGCGCGAGCAGGGCATTGCCGTCGACGGCGTGCACGTAGGCCAGAGCGACATTCCCGTCGAGGTCTGTCGCAAGCTGCTGGGCCCCGACGCCATCGTGGGCCTTTCGGCCCGTTGCGAGGAGATGCTCGAATACGTCAAGACCGCCGACATGAGCCTGGTCGACTACCTGGGCATCGGCCCGCTCCACGAGACCGAGACCAAGCGCGACTGCGGACGCGCAGCCGATGGCTCCATCATCACCAAGAGCTTTGAGGACCTGGCCGCACTCCACGCGGCAAGCCCCGTGCCCATCGTGGTGGGCGGCGGCGTCAAGACGGCCGACCTGCCGCAGCTCAAGGCCACCGGCGTCGACGGCTTCTTTGTGGTGAGCGCCGTCTGCAGCGCCGACGACCCCTACGCCGCCGCCAAGGAGCTCGTCGACACTTGGCAGCAGGCATAGGCATAAGCCGAGCAGCTGATCCGCAGCCTCACATCTTCAGCAATGGAAAGCGCATCCCAGTTTGGACCTCCATTCCGGGATGCGCTTTCCGCCGAGATGGCGGCAGCGGCCTCTACCCTGCCAGATATGTCTCCAGTGCCGGCAAGGTCGCCTCAGCATCGCGACGACCAATCTGATAGATGCGCTCGAGCTCATCGGGCTCGCGGCACAGCGACGGCACTTTCACCGATTCGCTCGGACGCACCACAAAGATATCGCCGGCGGCCTCACGACGTGCCAAATCATCGAGCGTGGCATTGTAGACCTCATGCCGATGCTCAAGCGCTGCGACAAACTCCGGATAGTGACGGAACACGCGACTCAGCATAGGCATCACGCTGTTGGGCTGCTTCACAAAGCCCGCCGGCTGCGTGAGCACCACGATATTGCGGTCATACCCCTGCGCAAACAGCCATGCACTGGGAATAGAATCAGCCACGCCGCCATCCAGGTACTTGCGGCCCTCAATGGCGACAGGACGCGTCGCCACGGGAATTGCCGACGACGCCCGGATCCACTCGATATCGCGCTCGTCGCCATACGGCAGATCGTGATAGACGGCCTTGCCCGTCTCGATATCGGTACACACGCACGTAAATCGCATGGGGCAGGCGCGATACGCCTCCAAGTCGATGGGATCGCGCTCGATAGGCACCTCGTGATAAGCAAAGTCGGCATTGAACATATCGCCGGTTCGCAGCCAGCTGGTCACGCTCGCATAGCGCTTGTCGGCGCAATAGGCCTTGTTATAGCGAATGGCGCGGCCGATCTGGCGCGATTTAAAGTTGTAGCCAAATGCCGCGCCCGCCGAGACGCCCACCATATGGTCGCAGGTCAAACCGTGCTCCATCCAAACGTCGAGCACGCCCGCCGTATACATACCGCGGTAGCCGCCTCCCTCGAGCGCCAGCCCCACCGTGCGCGTCATATTTGACTGTGCCATGCGACCATCTCCGTTCCTGCGTTTTAAACCGGGACAAGTATACCCGTCAACATATATCGTCCCAGTCGCATTTTTATCGAACATCGCATCGTCGCGCTACCGCCTGTCGAATAATAGCCGCCCACAGCATGTGCACCCATATATAATTGTGCATTATTGTTTACACTACTCAGCTGTTATCAACAGCGAACATTAGCCGGCAAATTAACTCAACAACGCGGCAAGGCGGGGGCCTGGATACATGCAAAGCGCTGAGCAACGATGCATGTACACAACGAGCTCGCCCGACGCAATCCGCCCCGACCTCAGAAAGCCGCTTAGAACATGGATACTGTCAGCAATTACACCGAAACGCTCGAAAAGACCGTCCGTGACCTTCTCGAGCGGCAGGAGGATCTGATCAGGACTGCCTTTACCGACCAGCTTACCGGGCTTGGCAACCGTGGCGGCTTTGCCCGTTCCCTCGAGGAGCTCTGGGAGCAGGACGCCCCCGTTACCATGGCGTTCATCGATATCGACAATCTCAAGCACTGCAACGACGTCTTTGGGCATGACGAGGGCAACCGCTATATCTTGCAGGTAAGTCTCTATCTTAAGCTGTATATGAAGGTGGGCGAAGCGGCGTTTCGCATAGGCGGCGACGAGTTTGCCATTCTATCTACGATTGCAACCGAGGACGACCTCGCCGAACGTCTGAAACACTGCCGAACGGTTCTGCTCAAAAACAACGATTCCGAGATGCCCCACTCGTTCAGCTACGGAGTGTCACATGCCGACCCCGCCCTGGGCGAAGTTTCCAATCGCATGACGCTCGATGCCGACCATCGCATGTACGACTACAAGCTACGTCATGCCATACACCTCGATCGACGCAATATCACGCAAGTTCACGCCGACGACTTCGAAATAAGCGATCGAATTTTTGACGCCTTTTCGATGCTCAACGAGGGCCGTTATTTCTTTATCGAGAACTTGGACAAACATCGCACCCTTTGGTCACAAGGTGCCTTGCGCGATCTTGGCCTTCCCTCGGAGCACATAGACAACTGTCGCGATTACTGGAAAACGCGCGTCCATCCCGACGACCTTGAGGCCTGCATCAACGACATCGACCAAGTCTACAACGGCACCAAGCACCGTCGCGTCATGCAGTATCGTGTGCGCAACGCCGTCGGCGACTACGTCCTTTGCCGTGCCCGCGGGTTTCGTATCGACGGCGACGGAAATGTCCCCTCGCTCTATGTCGGCGAGCTCGTCAACCACTCACTTGCCGAAACCGTCGACGCCGCCACAGGCCTCGGAACGCAGCGCATGCTGGCCAACGCCATCGATGCCTGCCGTCGCGACCGTTGCGAGACAGGGCTTATAGCGGTGCGCATTCGTGGCACGGCGAATCTCAACGAGCTCTACGGGGCCGAGGCCGTCGACAACATGCTTGCCGAATACGCAGGCCGCATGCTATCGATCACCCGCGGCAGGAGCAGGGTCTACCGTTCACGAAGCGTCCAGTTCGTCGTGCTCAGCAACGATTTGGACCACGAGGCATTCGAGCAACTGACCCGCCACCTTAAAGCGGCCGTTTTCGCTCCTGTGCAAATCGCAGGCGACACCATTACTCCCGTCTGCCTTGTCGTCCCGGCCTTTTACGAGCACTTAACCCATCAAGCGACCGCCGTTTTAGGCGAACTCGACCGTCGCCTTCGCACGGCCGGCGGGCTTGTTCCCAACGACAGCCTCCCCATACCCGAGGCGGAGCGCAAAAGCGCCATAGCCGAACGTATCGACTCGCTCACGGGCCTCTATCGACCCAGCGAATTTATGCGGCGCGCCAACGCATTTCTCGAGGCAAGGCGCAACGGCACCTGGCGCATCGCCACGGTCGACATGGGCCACATGCGCCTGTTTAATGAATGGCACGGCCAGGCCGAGGGCGACCGCGTACTCGCCGATGTGGGCACGGTCCTCAAGGACATCGAGAATGCCGATATGGGCGTCGCAGGGTACTGGGGCCAAGATGACTTTTGTGTACTCATCCCCTTTAAGCACATCACCGTCCATCAAATCTACAACCGCGTTCGTGAGGCAGTAGCCAGGCATGATGACGGCGTAGGTTTCTGGCCGTCCATGGGCGTTTACCCCATCGACTCCAATGAGGAAATCACCATCGATGCGCAGGCAAAGGCCATGTTTACCAATCGACGCGCAAAAAACGACTTTAAGGAGCGCATTGCCATTTTCCGCCCCGCGGAGTACGAGCGCGAAGTCGCGTTCCACCGCACGCTGACCGAATTCCAGTACGCGCTGTCAAATGGTCGCATCACGTACTATCTTCAGCCCCAGGTCGATATGGAAACCGGCGAGATTATTGGCGCCGAAGCACTCACCCGCTGGATTGACAAGGACGGCTCTCTCATTTCGCCCGCAACGTTTATCCCTGCACTCGAGGAAAGCGGCTTTGTAGTGACGCTCGACAAGTACATTTGGCAGGGTGCCGCCATATGGCTTCGCGAGCGTCTCGATCGCCGTCTTCGCGTGGTTCCGGTCTCGCTTAATGTGTCGCGCGTGGATATCCTTGCCTGCGACGTTGCCAAACATATGGGGGCGCTCGCCGCCCAATACAACCTACCGCCCGAGCTCATGCGTATCGAGATCACCGAGACGGCTTATACGGGAGAATCCGAAGCCGTGGACAAACTGACAGCCGACCTGCACACCCGCGGCTTCTCGACCTATATGGACGATTTTGGCACCGGTCAGTCCACGCTCGCGATGCTCAAGAACGTCAACGTCGACGTCATCAAGCTCGACCGCACCTTTGTGCCCACCGACCGCGATCAAGGCCGCAGCACGCAAATCATTTCATCGATGCTCGAAATGGCGCAGTCGCTCCATCTGCCCGTCGTGGTCGAAGGCGTCGAGACAAATGAGCAGGCGAACATGCTACGACAAATGGGCGCCCGCTACGCTCAGGGCTTCCTCTACTACCGCCCCATGCCGGCGAAGGATTTTGAGGCATTGCTCGATGGCGGCAATAGCAACTGATACGCTCGCGCGCAAAACGCCACCGTCGAAGGGGGCATTTGTCTCCATTAGCTAACTTATATCCCCAATTCAAACCGAATTGGGGATATGATACAAACCGTTGTTCCGCCCAAGGAGGTTATCCATCATGAACGAGTCATATCGCCTGGGCGAGCAATCGATTATTGCCTATCTTCAGCGACTTGCGAACGGCGTCTCGACCGCCGAACTCGATGTTGCCGCGCTGCCTGCTGAGCTACGCGCCGTTGGCGAGCAACTGCAAAAGACGCATGCCATCCTGCAACAAGAGCGCCAGCTGCTTGAGCGCAACGCCTATATCGATCCGCTCACCAACTTGGGCAACCGCAACGGATTCGACCGTCACGTCGAGCAACTCTGGCGCAAAGGCGACCCCTTCACCTGCGCCTATATTGACATCGACCATCTCAAGCATTGCAATGATAGGTTTGGCCACGCCGAAGGCAATCGCTATATTCTGAGCATCTGCCGCACGCTCTCCGAAACCATGGAGCACGATGAGATGCTGTTCCGTATCGGTGGAGACGAGTTTGTGCTTATCTCACTCTCCGCAAACGAGACCGAACTCGAGCAGCGCTTGGAGCAGGTACGTGCCGGGCTGATCGAGGCGAGTTCAGGTGGCAAGGCGCCCATGATCGGCAGCTTTAGCTTTGGCTGCTCGCGCGTCGATCCACTTGCTGGCGACACGCGTCGCCAGATGACGATGGATGCCGATCGCAAAATGTATCGCTACAAGCTTATGCATCGTGTGCAGCAACCGAAAGACAGCGACGCGCCGCAACGCCCAATCGCCGACCAGCTTCCCTGTAACGACCGAGTGTTCCAAGCGATCTCCATGAGCTCCGAGACGCGCTATCCCTTTATCCTCAATCTCGATACGGGCGAATCGCAATGGTCGGTTAACGCCGTGCGCGATTTTGACCTGCCCTCCCAGCACCCTTTTAACTCACTCGACATGTGGCTCGCCCGCGTTCATCCCGAGGACCGCGACAACGTACGCGCCGAGCTCGACATGGTGATAAACGGCACGTGGCATTTCCACTACATGCAGTATCGCGTAATGGATGCCACCGGAGCGTACGTGCTTTGCGACTGCACGGGCTACCGCTTGGACGGCACCGATACCGAGCCCGGCATGTATGTGGGCATTATCATCAACCGAAGCTTGGCAGATACGACCGATTCCGTAACCGGCCTGGGCGATATCCACGCGCTGGTCAACGCTATTGGAGAGATGCGTCGCGTGGCGCGCGAGGCAGGCTTTATTGCCATTAAGGTCGACGATATCGCCGAGGTCAATGCCCGCTTTGGATTCGATGCAGGCGACCGCGTGCTCGCCGAAAGCGCCGCCTGCCTCATGGATTGTTCGCGCGGCAAGGGCCGCCTGTTCCGCTCGACGGGGCCGATGTTCGTGGCACTCTTCGATGAGCTCGGCCCCGAGGCGATCGACGAGATCGCAAGCGACATCGAACGGTTCCTGGGTTCTCCCGTGCTCATCGGCTCGCTTGAATATCAGCCGCCCATTCGCGTGGCCACGCTCCATCTGGACGGCGTCGACCGTCAGCCCGTTTCCATTTTGAACGAGCTCAAAGCGTTGCTCGGGAAAGCCGTGCAGGTGCCAGGTACCAAACTGGATTAACGCCGCGCCCGCGCCGCCTCCCCCATCGTGCGATAATCCTCTGCAGAAGTCACCAAAAGCAGAGGGAGTTTGTGATGAAGGTTCTTTTAGTCAATGGCAGCCCCAAGGCAAACGGCAACACTGCCCGCGCACTCGCCGAGATCGCAGAGCAGCTCAATGCCGAAGGCATTGATACCGAGGTGGTTCAGCTAGGCGCCAAGCCCATTCGCGATTGCATCGGTTGCGGCCAGTGTGGCAAGCTTGGCGGTCGCTGCACCTTTGACGATGACGTGGTGAACGAGCTCATCGCTGCCGCCGAGCAGGCAGACGGCTTTGTCTTTGGCTCGCCCGTCTACTATGCGCACCCCAGCGGCCGCATCCTTTCGGCCCTCGATCGCGCCTTCTATGCCGGCAGCAAGGCCTTTGCGCACAAGCCGGGCGCTGCCGTCGCCGTCGCCCGTCGCGGCGGTACGTCGACGACCTTCGACGTGCTCAACAAGTACTTCACTATCAACCAGATGCCCGTGGTAGCCTCCACGTACTGGAACAACGTCTTTGGTGCCATGCCGGGCGAGGCCACCCAGGACGCCGAGGGCCTGGCCACCATGCGAAACATCGGCAAGAACATGGCCTGGCTTCTGCATTGTATCGAAGCAGGACAGGCCGCCGGCATCGAAGCCCCCGAAGCCGATCGCGAGCGCACCAACTTCATCAGGTAGAACGGCGGAACATGAATATCCAGATTTTTGGCACCAAAAAGTCCTTCGATACCAAGAAGGCCCAGCGCTATTTTAAGGAGCGCCGCATTAAGGTGCAGTTTATCGACCTAAAGGAAAAGGAGATGAGCAAGGGCGAGCTCACGAGCGTGATGCAGGCAGTTGGCGGCATCGACAAGCTGCTCAACCCCAAAGCCAAGGACGAGGAGACACTCGCGCTCATTCAGCACCTCACCCCTAGTCAGCGCTTCGACAAGCTGCTCGAGAACCAGCAGGTTCTAGCCGAGCCCATCGTGCGCAACGGCAAAAAGGCCACCGTCGGTTATTGCCCCGATGTTTGGGGAGCCTGGGAGTAGCTTGTGTTATTTGCCGGCGCGTGGGTATAAGAGCAGGCGTTTGGCATAAGATTCAACTGTAAGCCATGTCTAACAAAGGAGGGCACATGCCCAACAAACCCGTGAAAATCATCATGCTTACCGGATACCTCGGTGCCGGCAAGACCACGCTGCTCAACCACATCCTCGCTAACGATGGCGGTATCCGCGCCGCCGTAATCGTCAACGATATCGGCGAGATCAATGTGGACGCCAGCCTCATCGCCGACGGCGGCCTTTCCGAGACCGACGACCTCATCCCGCTCACCAACGGCTGCATCTGCTGCACGCTTTCGGATGACCTGGCCAACCAGCTGCAGGGCATCGCCGATTCGGGCAACTTCGATTACATCATCATCGAGGCCTCGGGCATTTGCGAGCCCATCCCCATCGCCTACACCATCTCGAGCTTCTGCGACGAGGCCAAGGTGGGCGGCGAGCCCAAACTCGCGCTCGACAACATCGTGGCCGTGGTCGACTGCGCCCGCATGTACGACGAGTTCAACGGCGGTCGCGACCTGCTGGCTGAGGATATCGACGAGGACGATATCGAGAGCCTGCTTATCCAGCAGATCGAGTTCTGCTCCACGCTGATCCTCAACAAGACCGACACCGTGACGCCCGAGCAGATCGCCGAGCTCAAGGCCATCGTGCGCAGCCTGCAGAAAGATGCCGTGATCGTCGAAGCCCAAAACGGCGAGGTCCCCATGGAGGAGCTGCTCGACACCGACCGCTTCGACTTTATGCGCGCCTACAACTCCGCCGCCTGGATCGAGGCCATGGAGCATCCCGAAGAGCACGACGACCCCGAGGTGCTCGAGTACGACATCGAGACCTTTGTGTACTCGCGCCGCAAGCCGTTTGACCTGCAGAAGTTCACCGATTTTGTTGAGCAGGAGTGGCCCGACGAAGTCATTCGCGTCAAGGGTCCGCTGTGGCAGACCGGCGATCCGGACATGTGCTACATGTTCGAGCAGGCCGGCCACCAGATGCGCCTGATGGAGAACGGCCTGTTTGTCGACTCTGCGCCCGAGGGCGAGAAGCAGAAGATCATCGACGAGAACCCCGAGATCATGCAGATTTGGGACGACGAGACGGGCGACCGCATGACGAGCCTGTGCATCATCGGCCGTCACATGGACAAGGATGCGCTCATCGCCTCCCTCGATGCCTGCCTGACCGACTGGCACCGCGCCTAGGTTTATCCAAGCGGGTATTTTTCCGCCTACGTAACCGCCAAACCACCACGAAGGTGCCCTTCGTGGTGGTTTTTCGTTCTGAGCCAAGGAGATTCATGTTCAACATTGTGCTGTATGCGCCCGAGATTCCGGCCAATACGGGCAATATCGGCCGCACCTGCGTGGTCACCGGCGCCCGCCTGCATCTGGTGGAGCCGCTGGGGTTTTCGCTCGACGACAAGACGGTACGTCGCGCCGGCCTGGGCTACTGGCAAAACTTGGACGTGACGACCTATGCCAGCTGGGAGGATTTCCTTGCGCGCAACGGCCTCTCCCCTGCCGATGGTCGCCTGCATCTGCTGACCAAAAAGGCACGTCGAACCTATGCGCAGAGTACCTACCGCGATGGCGACTACTTGGTCTTTGGCAGCGAGAGCTCGGGCATTCCCGAGGAGCTGCTTGCCGCGGCGCCCGCGCGCTGCGAGCGCATTCCGATGCTGCGCGATTGCGATTCGCTTGACAACGCCGAGGCATGGGAAGCTCACGAGGAATCGCTGGGGCATACCGAGGACAGCCACGAGGCCATCCTTCGGCAGGATATCTGCGGCAACTTCGTCAATCCGGACGATTACCGCATCAGTGCACTCAACCTCTCCAACAGCGCCGCCATCGTCCTCTACGAGGCCCTGCGCCAAACAGGCTTTCCGGGAATGTGACAAAGGGACAGTCTCGTTGTCATATCGGACAATTGTCACATTGACACCCTTCAAACGAAATCAGAGATGCCCGCTATCGCAACGTAAGGCATCGCGATAGCGGGCATTCAGCTGAATCAGTAATTTGATTTCAAAGGTAGATATTAATCTTCGAATTCGACATTGACCCTTACGTCTGGACCACAGAACGTCGACACCTGCTTTTTCACCAGTTTTACTGCACGTTCATCAGATTTTTCCAGCATGCCACTTTCTTGAACCTTTTGCCTCTGGTCCTTATCAGCCTGCTGAAGCAATTTATTTAAATCGTCCGTACTGACCTGATTCCAATTAAGAAAACCATTGTCCTCAACGTACTTTTTAAGCGAGTTCGGATCCGTTGACAACGTCACGATCTCGGAATGCGGAAGCGTAACATTAACAGATTTTATTACCGACTCGTTGTTTTTCGAACGATGGACTTTTACCTTCAGGTTCTCATCGTCTACGTTCAGGCCGATATCCGCCTTGCCATCGATGGTCGCCACATATCGCTTAGTAGTAAATGGGTTGTTAAAACCAAACGGATTCCCTGCATCGTCAATATATAGAACCTGAGTAAAATCGTATTCGTAGGTAAGCAACTTCGTTACCGGCTTAATTTCTTCCCGAATCGAATCATCGCTTATAACGGTCTGATCGCGCGTCAACCACAGGTACACGCAGCCGCCACAAGCTGCAATCAAGCCTAACGCCAATAGGGCGACAATTATCTTCTGGCCAATTGTTTTAAACGGATTGGAAACGCTCATTTAGCCCTTGTCCTCCAGTTGTCCTCAGGGTAATTACAGACTCAATTCATTTATATTGGGTTTTGATGTCAACCAATTCAGAAAGGAAGGACTTAAATCCAACATAATATGAATACACATTCATACGTTAATTTAATACCTATTCTGCTGCACGTAACTTTAGAAAGATTGGGGCACAGACCATAGGCCGGCACCCCAATCCATACATAGGCATCATAACGCGTTGATCATTCGATCATATGCCCAACTTAATCAACTGAAACGCTGACGTCCATCCGCTGATCTCGGTCGCTATATCCGATCATCAGTTCCCGTCCCTTTTTATCCTTTGCGCAAAAACTGCTGTCATACGAATATTCGATGTCCTTGTATCCCTTTTTCTTGCAAGCTTTGATGTATTTGTCGTACCCATCATGATCGATGCCAAATGCGACAAACGAAAGGCAGTCTTTTTCGTCTAACGACGTATAGACGATAGGGCAGTCAGGCTTCGGCAAGGATTTTGCAAGGGCTTTTGTTGGCCAGTCATACGCCTTGACACCGCCCTTTGATGAAGTCGTATAGGTTTTCGACTTGAAACTATAGTACTCGAGATATATCTTTCCATCGCCGCCTAGATAGGCAATAGTCGCCACTGAAGGCTCCATCAGGTCATATTGATTCTGCTGGGCATTGGCGACATAGTCACCATGGGTAATGCACGGAACGCTATCAACCGATTCTCGCTTCTCGACGATTCGCTGGCTATCCGCCGTCATTTTCAGCGTTGAATAATCGTGCGTAGCCTCTTCCTCATCAAAAACGTCAGTAAACAGAAGTTTCTGTTCGTCAGTCAACTCCCCTTTCGGCTCAAACTGAATAGTGAACTGAGCAATATCGAAGCTCGATTTATTGTCATATTCAAATGTCATCATCTCGACGCCATCAACAACGCCTTCTGAGACACTCCAGTTTAGTTGATCGATTTTTACTGAATCCTTCTTACCTGGCTTTGGCTTCTTTCCGCTTTTCTTAGTCGCTGCAAATGCGCATGTCGGACTCCAGCCGCGACCCGTAATTCCGAGTGGTAGAGAAATGCCGATTAGCGCCGCCGCGCTAAAAGCCAGAACTGCCGTAAATAACTTTTTCTTCATTACATATCCCTTGGTAGTCGTTTAACCTCCCCCTCGTCAAATAGCAGACGAATTGGCGACGCAGTGGCACTATTTGATTCAAGGGCGTGAACTGGATAAACATCGAGGGAAGGAGTGGGCCCTGTGCAATATACTCCCCTCGTCAAAATGTCTAGCTAAAGAGGACGGGCAGACGGCGAACGGTCATATCCGTTCGCGTCCGCCCGTCTCCAACGATCAAACGTCGATGCGCTAACGTTCAAAAGCATTGCGGCCTCTTGTCTCGTAACCTCACCTCCTTCGAATGATTTGATGACATCGCGGTAGCTATCCGGACGTTCGAGCGTCGGTCTCCCAAATCTCACGCCCCGCAGACGCGCCGACGCGATACCCTCCGCCTGGCGCTGCTTTATGTTTTCGCGCTCCACCTGAGCCACGTAACTCAAAACCTGAAGCACTAGATCGGCAATAAAAGTCCCCGTAATTCCATTGGGTTGTTCGCGTGTATCAAGCAATGGCATATCGAGCACCACGATGGCAACGCGTTTGTCCGTCGTTAGGCGACGCCATTCATCGATAACTTCACGGTAGTCGCGACCCAATCGATCGATACTCTTAATCACCAGAACGTCCCCTTCGCGCAGACGACGAAGAAGACGCCGGTACTGAGGACGCCTGAAGTCCTTTCCACTCGCTTTGTCAGCATAGATCAAATTCGTTTGGACCGGAAACTGCTCCAGCGCATCCAGTTGGCGATCCAGGTTCTGATCTGCTGACGAAACTCGAGCATACCCATAGATTCTGTTTTTCATAATTGCCCCTATCAGCCGCACGATGGCAGCTTCAGCTCATCTGAGAGCCCACTCACAATAGGGCGTGCAAATTTCGCGAATGGGTTGAACCCATTTTCGGGCTCCAACGTAAGCTATTCAAGCACCGCTTCGATAACGCACGGCGCCAACCTTATGCTTTGAAATGAAATTAATCGTTTTTAATTGAGATTAACTAGAATAAAATGAAATTAACCCGAGACGCTAAAGGAGGGCATTGTAGAATACCTCGAAAACCCGTTTACCCCCAGTTTTGGTGAGGTTCCTGCCCATCTCGCTGGCAGACAACAGATTATTCGGGATTTGGACCGTGCCTTCTTGAGCCAGCGCAGGCGCCCAGAATTGACCTCGATCTTCTCAGGCGCGCGTGGAACCGGTAAAACCGCTCTCATGTCGTCGCTCGCGACAAGGGCGGAATCCCACGGCTGGATAGCCGTAAAGACGACCGCGCTCCCGGGAATGCTTGAGGAAATCGAGTTCGGGACGAAACGCGCCGCCGGCCATCTTATCGACCCGTCTAAGAACTTCGAAGTCACCGGTCTCGGAATTGCACCGCTCGGCAGCATCGAGGTCAATCGCGTTCACGGTGCCTCAACCTGGCGTTATCGCATGAGCGACATAATCGACCAGCTCAACGAGGCGGGCACCGGTCTGCTCGTCACGGTTGACGAGGTGGACCCGACACTCGACGAGATGATCCAGCTCGCAGCCACGTATCAGCACTTTGTGACCGATGGGAAACGCGTCGCCCTGCTCATGGCGGGACTTCCCAACAACGTATCGACGTTGCTGAACCACAAGACGGTCTCGTTCCTTCGCCGCGCCCAACAATATCATCTGGGTCGCATTGCCGACTATGACGTGCGCGAGGCTTTGATTCGCACAATCCAGGAAAACTATCGTCTGGCAGATGCTGAGGGAATCGATAGAGCCGTTCGCTCGATCTCTGGTTTTCCCTTCCTATTGCAACTCGTAGGCTACCGTGCCTGGGATCTCACAAGCGATTCGAAGGAAATCTCGTCACGCGACTTTGACCTGGGAATCAAAATCGCGCGCGACGAGATGGACGACCGAATCCTCGCGGCAACCTATCGGGGACTCACCGCAGAGGACAAGCGATTCCTCATCGCCATGCTCGATGACGAAGAAGAGTCCACCACCGCCGACCTTATCGAGCGCCTTAAGCGTTCGCCGCAGCAGGTCTCCCGCTACCGACGCCGCATGATAGATGCCGGCATCATCGGGGAGCGAGGACGAGGGCTCGTCGCATTTGAATTGCCATTCTTCCGCGACTATCTCGCAGCTCAATGCGTGAAATAGGCATCAATGAGGCAAAGAGGCTGTCCCTTTGCCTCATTGTCTATAGATAGCGGCCGGTGATGCTTGCGGGGCAGGCCGCGATGTCGCTCGGCGTGCCGGCGCAGACGATTTGCCCACCCGCATCGCCACCGCCCGGGCCCATGTCGATCACGTAATCGGCATTGCGGATAAGGTCGAGATCGTGTTCGATCACGATAACTGTGGCGCCCTTGGCAACGAGGCCGTCAAACACGTTCAACAGCACCTGAACATCGAGCGGATGCAGGCCAATCGTGGGCTCGTCGAACACAAATACGGCATCGTCCTGCACGCGGCCCATCTCGCTCGCAAGCTTAAGACGCTGTGCCTCGCCGCCCGAGAGCGCCGGCGTGGGCTCACCGAGCGTGAGATAGCCCAAGCCCAAGTCGTGCAAGGTCCGCAAGCGCGCCTGAACCTTCTTGAGTCCCACCGTGGCGTCGAGGGCCTCGTCCACACTCATATCCATGAGCTGCGGCAACGTAAGCAGACTCCCGTCCTTGCCCTCGCGATGGATATGCGAAGCCGCGTCTGCATAACGCGAACCGCGACATGCCGGGCAGACGATCTCGACATCAGGTAAAAACTGCACATCGAGCGATATCGAGCCCGTGCCATCGCACGTAGGGCAGCGCAAGGCGCCAGTGTTATAGCTAAAGGCACCCGCCCTGTAGCCGGCCGCCTTGGCCTCGGGCGTACGGGCGAAAGCGCGGCGCAGCTCATCATGGATGTCGGCATAAGTCGCTACCGTCGAGCGCACGTTGGCGCCGATGGGCGTAGCGTCAATCAGGTTTGCGCGGGCAATACCCTCGGCATCGACCCAACGCACGTGCCCCGGCAGGCGCTCGCCAGCTGCCTGCGCCTTGAGTGCCGGGATGAGCGTCTCGAGCACCAACGTCGTCTTGCCCGAACCCGAAACACCCGTAACCGCAACCAAGCGACCGCGCGGGATATCGACTTCGAGCGGCTTGACGGTATGGATGGCATCGGTCGCCATGCGGATATGGCCCTGGTCGAACATTTCGTCGTCAGTCACCTGCGGACGCAAGCGCTTGGGCTCGGCGCGCAAAAACGGCGCGATGCGACTGCTCTGCGATTGCTCGACCTCGTCTACCGTACCAGCGGCGATCACATTGCCGCCGCCTGCTCCGGCAACGGGGCCCATCTCGACAAGATAGTCGGCTTCCGCCAGTACGCGCGTATCGTGGTCGACAACAACCACGGTGTTGCCGTCATCCACCAGATCGCGCATCACGCCCACCAGGCCGTCGACATTGGCAGGATGCAAGCCAATCGAGGGCTCGTCCAGTACATAGAGCACGCCCGTCGAGCGATTGCGCACCACGCGGGCGAGCTGGACGCGCTGGCGCTCACCCGTGGAGAGCGTGGCGCCGGCGCGGTCGAGCGAGAGATAGTCAAGCCCCAGGTCGACCAAGCGACGAGCCGTGCTCAAAAATGAATCGCAGATATCCACTGCCATGGGCTGCATCTCGGCCGGCAAGGATGCGGGCACCCCGTGCACCCACTCAATCGCCTCGCCCAATGTCATGGCCGCCGCCTGTGCCAGATTGATACCGCGTACCTGGGGCTGGCGTGCGGCCTCGGAGAGGCGCGTGCCGCCACAGTCACGGCATGGCCCCTCGCGCAGAAAGCGCGCAACGCGCTTGAGCCCCTTGTCGTCCTTAACCTTGGCAAGCGCATTCTCCACGGTATAGACGGCGTTGTAATAGGTGAAGTCGAGCGGCGTGGCGCCCTCGCCGTTTTTGGGAACGTAGAGAATGTGCTTCTTAACCGCCGGGCCGTGGAACACGATATCGCGCTCTTGAGGCGTGAGCTGGCTAAACGGCACGTCGGTGCGTACGCCCATCTCGCCGGCGACCTGCTTCATCAAATCCCACATGAGCGTACCCCAGGGAAGCACCGCACCCTCGTTGATAGTCTTTGACTCGTCGGGCACCAGGCTCGCCTCGTCCACCTCGCGCATAACGCCGGTACCGCCACAAGTGGGACACGCGCCGCCGCTATTGAAAGCCAAATCCTCGGCACTCGGCGCGTAGAACTCGCGACCGCACGCAGGGCACGTGAGCGACAGGCCTGCGGCAACGTTAAGGCTCGGTTCCAAACGCGTCCCGCAATGCGGGCACACGTGATGGGCGCAACGGCTAAAGAGCAGACGCAGGCTATTGTTGAGCTCGGTCATGGTGCCAAAGGTGGAACGCACGCCCGGCACGCTCGGACGCTGGTGCAGCGCGAGCGCCGCCGGCACGTGCAAGACCTCATCCACCTGGGCATGTTCGGCCTGCGTCAGACGGCGGCGGGTATAGGTGCTGAGCGCCTCCAGATAGCGGCGCGAGCCCTCGGCATAAAGAACCCCCAGCGCCAGCGAGCTCTTGCCCGAACCCGACACGCCGGCAATACCCACGAGCCTTCCCAGCGGAATATCGATATCGATGTCCTTGAGGTTATGGACGCGCGCGCCACGCACCTCGATAGCCTGCGGGCTCATCTTCTGTTCCGTCACCTTTATCACCCTACTCGTGCCATAAAATGCGATCGCTAATGTACGCGCCCAGCATGGGCACGGTAAACCGGACGAGGCCGTATCCGGCAGCCTCGATGACACGCTCGCGAATCAGGCTTGCACGATATTTACTCGCCCAGCTCTGAGTGCGATCGCAGCGCTCAATGATATCCGCCATGCGCGTCGGCTTGCCCTCGTCAGCAGCCATGGCCTCGATAAAGAGGCGCTGTGGACTGCGCAGCCCGTAATACAGAGGCGCGTCAACCGCTTCGTAGAACTCGGAGACGGCATCGGCGTAGCCAGCCTCGACATCGCACACTTCAATGACCTGAGAGCCATGCCGGACAGCAGCCCGCCACATGTAATATCCCACCAGCTGAACCATATAGGGATGCCCCATGCTCTTGCGTGCCGCAAGGTCCGCCGTCTCCGCGTCAACGTAAAGACCAGCGTCTTTGACCGTCTGGATATACGAATCGCGCACCTTGGGCAAAGATATCGCCCCCAGCGTACGCTGCTGGGCACGCCGCAAAAACGTCACGCTCGGCTCTTCGAGCAAGTCATCAACCATACTGGGCAATCCAGCGAACACCAGCGCAAGACCGCGCTGGTCGCTATCGGGCAATCCCGTAGCATCCTGATCTCCGAGCACTTGCTGATAGAGAACGGCGAGAGCCGCCAGTTCCTCGATAGACGCCGATTGCGCCTCGTCAATCGCAAACAGTATGCCCTTGCCTGGACCGAGCTTCTTGAGGCGCTCGTTGACCAGCCCTCGTAACGTTTCACCCTTTGCTCGCGCCGCCTCGACCGACATCCGGCCAAACGACGGACCGAACTCCATTGACGTCACAACGGGTTTATTCGAGCGAAGCGCATCGGCCAGGCGGTCGCATAAGCCAAGCGAAGCGGAATCGGAGATAACCGCCCATCCACGCTCGCTGGCTAGACGTTGCAGCTCCCGCAGGAGAACTGTCTTGCCGCAGCCGCGGTTCCCCGTAATGAGCATGAGCCTGCCCGGCGCTCCGGCGCCGTTAGCGAGCCCTTCCTCGAAATCTTCGATGACCGACTCGCGACCGATGAGTATCGGAGGCCGCTTGCCAGCCGTGGGCTTAAAGGGATTTGGATTCATGTCGGCCTCCTCGGATTGGCAAACCCTGGTAATAGTTATACCAACTTATACCGAGTTATACCAATAGCATGTGACAAAGGAACTGTCCCTTTGTCACATGTGGCCGAAAAACTCGGCGTCTGCTGCTCGCCAGGGGCGGAAGGTGGAGGGGTCGATCTTTACGTGCGCTGCGGCGGGCACGTCGTACCATTTGACCGTGTAGCCGGCGCCGTGAAAGCAAAAGGCCGAGTCGGGCGTGTTGGGCAGATCGGCCTCGGGCTCATAGGCGGCCGCCTCGATGACGCGCTCGGCATCATGGCAAGCCGCATAGCCGGCGAACTCTAGATACAGATGCCCACGACCACTCGTGTAGGCAGCCACCTCCAGCGCATAATCCTGCACCTCGGATGCCGGTACGCGACCCACAAGCTTTGCCCGGTCGCCCGCCATCGTCGGTGGCTCGTACTCGGCACCCATGTGCGTGGCATCCGAGAGCGCCCGGCCCACGCACTCCCCCGGCACCTCAAGCTCAAAGTGGTACCACGGCTCCAGCAGCACCGCCGCGCCGGCCTCACGCGCCTGCATGAGCCCCTGGCGAATCGCGCGGTACGTGGCCTGGCGAAAATCGCCGCCCTCGGTGTGTTTGGCATGCGCGCGGCCGCCCGTGAGCGTAATGCACACATCGGTGATGGGCGAGCCGGTCAGCACGCCCAAGTGATCGCGCTCCATGGCGTTGGTGAGTGCCAAACGCTGCCAGTTAAGATCGAGCTCATCGGTCGAGGTCACGGTGCCAAACTGCACGCCCGAACCCGCTGGCAACGGCTCCAGACGCAGGTGCACCTCGGCATAGTGGCGCAGTGGCTCAAAGTGGCCCACGCCCTCAACCGGCTGCGAAATAGTCTCCTTATAGAGAATGCCGCCGGGCTCAAACGCAATCGAAAGACCGAAGCGATCGGCCAGCACCCGCTGCACGACCTCGAGCTGCACCGCCCCCATGAGCTGCAGATGTATTTGTTCAAGATGCGTATTCCAGTTTACGCCGAGCATGGGATCCTCGTCCGCCAGCTCAGTCAGTGCTTTGAACACCGTATGGACATCGTGCTCGTTCGGCAGCACCGTATAGGTGAGGACCGGCGCAATGACGGGCGCATCGCCCGCGGGCTCCGCGCCCAGGGCGTCCCCTGGGCGAACGTGCGCAAGACCCGTCACGGCGCAGATGCCACCAGCGGCAACTTCCCGGGCAAGCTCGTATTTCTCGCCGTTATAGATGCGCACCTGGTCGATCTTTTGCTCCCATGCCTCGGCGCCGGAACGTCCGTCAATCATCTGCTTGGCATGCAGCGTGCCGCCGGTCACTTTAACCCAAGCCAAGCGCTCGCCACGATCCCCGCGGCTGACACGATAGACGCGCGCAGCAAACTCAGGAAGCCATGCCTGTTCACGCATCAGCGCGCATATGCCGTCCAGCAGCTCGTCCACGCCTTGGTCCTTGAGCGCCGAGCCGGCAAAACAGGGAAAGAGCTTGCGCTCGGCAACCATGCGCGACAGCGTCGCGACGGAAAGCTCACCCGTCTCGAGAAACTCGTCGAGCGCCACCTCGTCTAACGCAGCGGCGTCTTCCTGAACGGCACCGCCCGCCAGCAGTTCGTTGGCATCCAGGCAGCCCTCGGAAAGACGCTGCCCAAGCTGTGCCAGCAAAACATCGCGGCCGGGATTCTCCAAATCGATCTTGTTGATGAAGATGAACGTCGGGATGTCATAGCGCGCAAGCAGGCGCCACAGGGTTTCGGTGTGCCCCTGTACGCCATCGTTGGCGCCTACCACCAGAATCGCGTAGTCCAGGGCACGCAGCGTGCGCTCCGCCTCGGCAGAAAAATCGACATGGCCGGGAGCGTCCACGAGCATAACGTGGGTGTCACCACGGTCGAGCACAGCCTGCGACGAGAAGATCGTGATACCGCGCTCACGCTCAATCTCGTTCGTATCCAGATGCGAGTCGCCATCGTCAACGCGGCCGCGCTTGCGAATGCGGCCCGCGTTAAACAGCATGGCCTCGGCCAACGTGGTCTTGCCGGCATCGACATGCGCCAAGATTCCAGCGACCGCTTGCTTCGACATGGCTCTCCTCTTATTGCAAGCCCATCGCACGCGGCAACGGGCACCCTCGTTCCACACTGGATGATACAATTTACGGGCCGGCGGGCGAAGCGGGCCCTATCCCCCGACCGAGCTCATCGCCCCGCGTTGCCGCGCGGCGATTTTCGTAGGTTCGCGCCTTGCGAAAGCCGGCACCTCCCCTTTTTGTCTGCCCGGGTTCATCTGGGGCAGTAACAACGCGAGCCCCACAACAACGCGTTTTACCAAAAATGGCCCCACTCGGGGCCATTTTCATTTCGGTGAAACGCTGGTATGTGACTCGGCCTTTATGCCTCGCGCAGCCAATCAAACGCGACGCGCGGCGTACCGTCCGACACATATACGATACCGGCGCGCTTAAACCCGGCCTTGGCGATGGCGCCCTGCATGGGCAGGTTGTCTTGATGCGTGTCGATACGCAGGTGATCGGCGCGCTCCTTGGCAAAGGCAAACATCGCAGCCGCGATACCGTGCACGGTGCCGTCGGATGCCACGCGGTGCAGCACGGCGTACGGAGTGTCGCTATGCCATTGACCGTCCTCAATTACGTCATAGCACTCGTCCGGACCCGGTAAAAAGGCAAACGTCGCCACCACGCGACCGTCGACTTCGCACACATAGCTGCCACCAGCGGCGATATCGGCTGCCAGCTGCTCGGCAGAAGGCGTGCCCTCGGGCCACTGCGTGGCGTTGCCATGCGCGCGCATAAAGGCGCGGGCCGCGTCATAGATAGCCATGACGGCGGGAATGTCGGTATCGAGGGTTTTTCTGATCATCACGCGGCGACCTCACGTTTATTGGTATCACTTTGATTGGGCAATGATACCAGCGTTTGGAGAGGGGCACGAAGCAGATGGGGAGCAAAAAGCGAGCCGCTTGGTCAAAAGCCAAAAGCGAGTTTTTAGGCGCTGCCACGGGCGGCGATATGAGCGACCTGTTTGCGCGCGAGAATGAGCGCCGCGACGCCCTGGACGCCGAGCGCGATGAAGCCTGGCGCTACAAGTCGTGCGAACGCAAAAACCGTTACGACACGCGCGCCGAGGCCGAGGCCGTTATGGCCGACTGCGAAAACCGCGGGCGGCGTGGTTTGGCCTGCTACAAATGCGAATACTGCGGCGGCTGGCACCTGACGTCGCATCCTTGGAAATAGGCCTCGCATCGGCACGGCACTGACGGAGCGCCAACCATCGCGCGCAAGCTACGGGCGCGGCGGCACCAAAACATCGTAACGAACGGCCTTGCCCGCAAGTTGATAGCTCGGCTTAACTCCGGCAAGCAGCGGGCCCTTCACCGGCCGCTTGATAACGACCTTGCGCGGATGCACAGCAAGCGCCGCCTCGACCAGCGATTCCTCATCGGCACACGGCTGTTCCAAATGGTGCAGGAGTTGGAACTTCTTTTTCACCGCCGCACTCTTGGTGCGCTCGGGAAACATGGGATCCAGATACACCGCGTCGGGAGCGGCGAGCTCGCCCTGCCCGATCAGCTCAGCTGTATGGCGAAGGCCGGCAATGCTGTCCTCGCCCGCATGAAGGCGCATGCGAGCCACGGCAGCCGCAAGCACCTGATCATCCGCCGCGCGATCCAAGGCATCCTTGAGGAGCGCCGCGATCACGCAATCCTGCTCATACAGATCGACGGTAAAGCCCGCGGCCGCCAACAGCAGCGAATCCTCGCCAAAGCCTGCCGTGGCATCAATCGCCCATGGGCTCTCGATGCCTTTTGTGTGCGCAGCCTTTACCAGCAGCTCTTGCTGCAGACGGCCTTGCTTGAGTCGTGGCAGCATGCGGGCAAAATCGGCACGCAGCTCCATCGCGCCGTCGGTGAGCGTGAGGCCCTCGGACTTCCGCACGAGCTCGAGCCCCGCGGCCCGAGCAACAGAAAAGGGATCGACGACGCCCATGGACACTCCTTAACAAGCAAAACGAATACGCGGGGCGCCGTTTATGCCAGCACCCAACCGTCCGCTATTGTCCCACATGCGACATGGCCCACAGCATCGCAATGCAAAGCACCGCCATCAATCCCGTGCACACGGCAGCGATCACAGAATCGCCCATGCGCCTTCCCAACGACCGCGGCTCACGCACTTGCCCTGTTCCGTACATCATGGCTCCTCCTTGAGACCAGCTCCTTGTTACGGCCTCATCATCGCAGCGCCGCACATGGGCTGCCATCGATTTGGCTTACGTCCAGCTTTCCTTTTTGAAAGGTTGGACCGTACAGGCAAGAGACGCTTTCAAACGCATGCATCGCCGCGTTGAACTACAATGTGCTTCACCATATGTGCAGTACATTGGGTGCGCCAAGTTGGCGTACTCGTATCGAAAGGACCAGCCATGAGCTTCACTCGCAAGACTCTCAAAATCCTTGCTCTCATCTACTTTGTTTTGGGCATCGCCAGCCTCGTCACCGCCGGCGTCGGTATCGCCACGGGCGGTCTCGATTCCACGTACGGTTCGTACGCCACGCTCGCAGCGGTCGTGCTTATCGCCAAGGGTCTCGTCGACCTTGCCGCAGGCGTCGCCGGTATCAAGGGCGCCAACAAGCCTTCGCAGGTGGACGGCGCGTTTAAGCTCGGTATTGTTGCCGCGGTCGCCACGCTTGCCCAAGCGGTGCTCACGCTTCCCGCGTTTGGCGGCGACGCCATCAACTTTGGCGCCTTTGTCATCGTGGTGTACGACCTGTTCTTTGTTCAGCAGGCACACGCCGTTAAGGCCGAGAACAAGGACCGCCTATAAGCGCTCGCTTCTCATAACCTCTGCAGCCAAGCAACTAAAAAGGGCCGATCGCGCATCTCCGCGGTCGGCCCTTTACGTTTGCCTAGATAAAACCCACCAAAATAAACCTGTCCCTTTTTTGGCTGGTTGTTAGCTGTGGCGGTACTCGGCGATGATGAAGTCGATATCGGTTTGGAGCGTGTCCAGGTTTGCCAGGCGCTCTTTGTCGGCAGGGCGCGTGCGATAGTAGTACGGCGTCATCTGGAACACCGCCTCGATATCGGCCTGGGTCTGAAGCGTAATATTCGCGGACACCCGCTGCGTTCCAACCAGCTTGAGCTCCGTTGTTTGTGGCAGCTTCTCATCGTTAAGGTACGGCGTGTCGTAGAGTACCTCCTTGAGCCCAAAGAGGTGACGAGCACCCGGCACCACGGTGCAGAGCGAACCCTCCGGCGCCAGCACGCGGGCAAACTCGCGCTCGTTAAAGGGGGCAAAGAGCTCGGTCACCATATCGAAGGCGCCATCGGCCACGGGGATGTCCTTCATGTTGGCCACGAAGTAGGTCGCATCGCCGCGCTTGGCGGCCAGGCGCACCATCTCCTTGCCCAGGTCAAAACCGTAAGCATCTACGCCCGGCACCGCGCCCATGGCACTGGTGTAATAGCCCTCGCCGCAGCAAATATCGAGCAGCGTCATGGGGCCGTTCGCAGACGTGGCGCGCCCAGACACCTGCTTGCGCACCAGCTCGACCATCGCATCGCGCAACGGCGCGTAGTATCCACGGTTCAAAAAGTCACGACGGCTGCGCGCCTGCGACTTGGGATCGCCCATGGAGTCGCCGCTCTTGGACGAGCGCAGTAGATATAGATAACCCTCGCGCGCACGGTCAAACCGGTGTCCGCCCGCGCATGCGGCCCCACGCTCATCGTCCACCAACGGTTCATGGCAAACGGGACACAACAACATGGCAACTCCTTAGCGCGAACAACACAACGCCCACCATTGTCGCACGCCTTCCCCACCTAGTCATTGGGGACGTTCTTGAATGACTAGTTAGAAGAGACGTTCTTGAATGACTAGTTAGAAGAGATAAGGAGTGTCCCCAGCTGCCGGCAGAAAAGGAACGTCCCTAAGTGCCGACTGGTTGCATTAGGAGTATCATCATCTGCGCAAATAAGCACGAAAGAGCATATTAGAGATTGAGAGCATATGGCTGACACCGTATCTAAGCACATTGACATGACCACCGGCTCGCTGTGGCGCAATATCCCCCTGTTCGCCTTCCCCGTGGCCGCCACGAGCATCTTGGAGCAGCTGTCGAACCTCATCGCCACGGTCATCATCGGTAATTTCTCGGGCGACCAGGGAACCCTCGCCATGGCGGCGGTCGGCTCCAATGTTCCGCTTACCAGTCTTATGCTCAACCTGTTTATTGGCATGTCGCTTGGCTCCAACGTGGTCATCGCCAACGCTATCGGCCGCAACGATCAGAACATGGTCAAACGCGCCGTCCATACCTCGATTTTAATGGCACTCGTGGGCTTTGTCGTCATCGCACTGGGCGAGATCTTTGCCGAGCCCATGCTCGCCGCGCTCAACGTTCCCGCCGAGACCATGCCGCTCGCCTCACTCTATCTGCGCGTCTTTTTGCTCAGCATGCCCTCGATCTTGCTCTACAACTTTGAGGCCGCGATCTTCCGCTCCGTCGGCATCACCCGCATGCCGCTGCAGGCGCTTGCCGTGTCCACCGTCCTCAACATTGGCCTGGATCTCATTTTTGTCCCCGTACTCCACTGGGGCGTCGCGGGCGTCGCCATCGCCACCGCTATCGCCTACACCGTCAGCGCCGCCACGCTCTTTATCCGTCTGCTCAAGACCGACTCCGTCGTCCGCGTCACCCCGCGCGACCTGGCTATCGACCCCGTCGCCCTCAAGCGCATCGTCAAGATCGGCCTGCCCGCCGGCATCCAAAGCGCTGTCTTTGCCGTCGCCAACATCATCATCCAGTCTGCCATCAACAGCCTGGGCACCGAGGTCATGGCAGCATCGAGCGCCGCCATGAGCCTGGAGTACGTGTGCTACAACCTGCTCAACAGCTTTAGCCAGGCTTGCACCACCTTTGTGGGACAAAACCACGGTGCCCGCCAGATCGACCGCTGTACCAAAACGCTCAAGGTCTGCCTAGTCGAAGGCGGTATCGTCGCGCTCACCACAATTATCGTTATTGTTGGCCTGGGGCGCGAGATCTTGTCGCTGTTCAACAGCGATCCCAACATCGTCTCGATCGGCTATATCCGCGTATGTTCGATCTTCCCGGCGTACGCCTTTAGCATGTTCTACGAAAACATGTCGGGCTACCTGCGCGGCTTTGGTATCTCGCTCACGCCGGCCCTCATCACCATGATCTGCGTCTGCGGCATCCGCTTCTATTGGGTGTTCTGCGTGTTCCCGCACTTCCGCACCTTTGCGAACATCATGATGGTCTACCCCATCAGCCTGGGCACCACGGCATTCTTTATGGTCGTGGCGGTACTACTCTGCCACCCGGCACGCACCTATCGCGCCACCCAAGCCAAAGCGACAGCCCGCTAAACACCGCACTCAACGCCACGCCAGTCATTAATTGACAATATGCGAGCTCATATAGTCGATAAAGCGCCTCGTGGCGATAGGCATGGTGTCCCAGCTGCGCCAGGCGGCCACCACGTCGCGCGAGGGGGCATGCACGATGGGGCGTACGCGAATATCGGCCCGCATGCCCTCCACAGTACGACGGTAGAGCATGCTCACGCCCAGGCCCTCCTCCACCATCGCCATGATGGTGTAGTCGTCGGTCACCTCACTCGTCACGTGCGGCGACAGCCCATGCGCCGCAAATGCATCGAGCACCAGACTCTGTTCGCCCTCATCCAACAGTACAAACGGCTCGGACGCCAGGTCGGCGAGCGTCACCTTTTCCTTTGCCGCCAGCGGATGCGCGGCCGGCAACAATGCCACCAACTCGTCGTGATAGACCACGCGCTTCTCGAGCCCAGCGGTAAATCCGCGCGCCGTAAAACAAAAATCAACCACGCCATCGTGCACCCATTGAGCGTTGCGCGTGTAATCGCCCTGCTTGAGGGTGAAGCGTACGCCCGGGTGCAGCGCCCCAAAGTCGCGAATCACACGCGGCAGCACGGTACGACTCACGTTGGTAAACGTCGCGATGCGAATATCGGTCGACGAAAGCCCCAGCAGCTCCTGGCGCTTGCCCTCGAGCTCGGCCTCGGCGGTCACAATCTGGCGCAGGTACGGCAGATATTGTTTACCGTCGCGCGTAAGCGAAACGCCCTGCTTTCCGCGCTCGATAAGCGTGGTACCCAGCTCGCGCTCGAGCGCCTTGACGGCCTGGCTCACCGCACTTTGCGTATAGCCCAGCTCGTCCGCCGCACGTTTCAGGCTGCCGCAATCGACCACCATACAAACAATCTGATACCGCGATGCCATCGTGCCTCCACATCGATGTAGCCGTAAAACGTTTTGCCAGGACTTTTCGCATCTACTTTAGCGTTTCTTAATCATACTGAAGATACATTCGCTTTACTACATCCACATCTGGGAGCAGAATCCTTTTTACGAAACCGTTCTGTAACAAAAGGAGTCCCATGGATCGCAAAAAAGCAATCGCGCTCTCATTTTCCGTTCCCGTCGCATGGGGCTTTTCGTACCCCCTCATGAAGATCGGCATGGACAGCATGAACGCCACGAGCATCGTTGCGCTGCGCTGCATCATCGCCTTTGTGGCCTGCCTTTTGCTCTTCCACAAGCGCGCTTTCCGCATCAACCGCGACCTTATGGTCCGTGCCGCCATCATCGGCGCCATTATGGCAACCGAGCTCACCTGCATGTGCTTGGGCTCTAGCCTCACTTCTGCCTCCACTGCCGGCTTTTTGCAGAGCCTGACGGTCGTGATCGTGCCGTTTGCCAACGCCGCCCTGCTGCGCCGCGCCCCCGAACGCAAAGTGCTCGTCGGCACCGCCATCGTCACCTGCGGTATGTTGCTGCTCTCGGGCGCCGACTTCACCAGCCTGAACCCAGGCGCGCTCATCATGCTGCTCTCCGCCTTTGTCTATGCCGGCCATATCATTGTGGCGAAGCGCTTTGTCGAAGATATCGACCCGCTGGCTCTGGGCGTTTGGCAGCTGGGCTTCGGCGGCTTGTTCTCGGGTATCGCCGTATGCGTCTTTGGCGGTTTCACACTTCCCAGTACGCCCAGCGAGATCGTGGTCGTCGTCGCGCTCGCACTCATCTGCTCTGCCTACGGCTTTATCACCCAGACGCTCGTGCAGCCCCACGTGCCCGCCGAGACCACCGGCTTCGCCTTCTCGCTTGAGCCGGTCTGCTCCGCTGTCTTTTCGTTCTTCCTGGTTGGCGAGGTCCTGAGCCCCATCGCCTTCTTTGGCGCCGCCCTCATCCTAACCGGCGTCATGGTGGCAACCGTCGAGCTTCCGCGCCTCCGCGCACATGGACAAGCTCGCATGGCAGGAGCGCCCGAGCACGTCGCGTAGACCCCACTCTTCATACAGCCGTGGCGTAAAGGCAACCGGTGCGCCTTTACAATAGATGCCAACAGAGTATCTGCCATAAAGGAGCCCCATGGACACCGCAACTCGCGACCGCAACATAGCAACTTGGTTGGGCGATGCGCCACAGCTGATACGTGACACTACGAACCAGCTGCTCGAGCGCATCGCCCTTTTGCGTGCCGAGCAGACTATCTACCCGGCACAAGACGACATCCTCAATGCCCTCGCCTACACGCCGGCCGACCAGGTCAAGGTTGTCATCTTGGGTCAAGACCCCTATCACGGACCCAACCAGGCCATGGGGCTGTCGTTCTCGGTCCCCGCGACGCAAACCAAGTTGCCGCCGAGCCTGCGCAACATCTATAAGGAGCTCAAAGCCGATCTGGGTTGCCCCATTCCCGCCACGGGAGACCTAACGCCATGGGCACAACAGGGCGTCCTGCTTCTCAACACCACGCTCACCGTGCGTGGGCATGCCGCGAACTCGCACGCCAAGCTGGGCTGGAGCACGCTCACCGACTACGTTATCGAACGCTGCTGCCAGCTGTCCCAGCCGGTCGTCTTTTTGGCTTGGGGTCGCTTTGCCCAGCAGATGGTCGAAGGCAAGCTCGTCGCAACTGGTGCGGGCAAGGCAACCGGCAAGTTCTGCCTGGCCTCCACGCACCCCTCGCCGCTTTCGGCCAACCGCGCCACGGCAGAACTCCCCGCCTTTATGGGGTCGCGTCCCTTCTCCGCTGCCAATCGGCTACTCGAACAGCACGGCTCGACCCCCGTCAACTGGACTTGCCTCGGCTAAAAACCGATACATCAAAAATAGCGCCCGACGGCTTCCCATCGGGCGCTTTTCCTATTCGGGCCAAATAAATTGTGTGCGGCCGGCCTCGCCGCCATCGATCAGCAGGCTCTGCCCGGTCATAAACCGGTTGGTCACGCCCACAAAGTAGATCCACTCGGCAATCTCTTGGGCAGTGGCCCAGCGCCTAAGCGGCGTGAGCTCCATAATCTGGTTCCACAGATGTTCGTCTTCCATCACGCAACGGTTGAGCGGCGTGATAACGCCACCCGGGTCCACACTGTTGGCGATGGCCTGCGGCGCCAGACGGTTTGCAAGGTTCTTGGTGTAGGCGATAACGCCGCCCTTGCTGGCGGCATAGGCGGGAAACTCCGATCCCGTATGCCCACTCGCCGACCCCACATTGACCACGGATTTGATAGCCGGCGCCGGCTTGGCGGCAAGCCCCTCCCCCACAAAGGCATAGCGCTCGGTCACGTTGATGGTGCCACACAGGTTGGCGGCGATGTCGTCGGCCGAATCCTGCGTACCGGCAACGTTCACGATCACCTGGGGTTCAAGGTCACCTGGAAACGAGTCAGGCTCGCGGACATCAACAATCAGATGGCGGTAGCGCTCGTGTTTGATCGCCGCCGGCAAAAGATCAAAGCCCACGACCTCGTGGCCCTCGTCCAAAAAGCGCTGCACGCACGCGGCTCCGATACCGCCCGAAGCGCCCGTGATCAAAACCCGCATACTTGCTCCTTAGGCGGTTGCGTGGCGCTCGAGGTACTCGGAACCCACATTCTCGCGCTCCCAGCCGCGCACGACCTTGTAGCCCACGGGGCTCAGGAAGACCTCGCACAGTAGCTCGGCAACAGCGCCGGTCAGCGAGCACATAAGAACCTGCACCCAGGTCCAGCCAAAGAACGTGTGACTCACCACAATGGCAAAGACCAGGTTGTCGATAAACTGGCCAACGCCCGTGGACACATAGGAGCGGAAGGCAAAGCTCGCAAAGTTATTCTTTTTGAGCATACGGCCAAGCGACTGGTTGAGCGTGGAGTTAACCACGGCAGAAACGAGCATTGCCAGCGAAGAGCCCAGCACCACGTACCAGGTGCCGCCGATGGTGGCGTTAAGGGCAGTGTTGACCTCGATCATGCCCGTGTCGTAGTAGGCGCCCCACATGCCGGGCGTGAGCGAGCATGCCCAAAAGCACAGGCTCACGGCCAGGTTGACCAGCAGCGCGAGGATAGAGATTTTGATGGATGCCTTGGCGCCAAAGCGCTTGCAGATCATGTCCTGGCACAAAAACGAGACCCAGCTCACCACAAAGCCGCAATCGAGTGCCAGATACGGCAGGCTGATAAGCTCTTTGTTGGCCAGCAGGTTCATCATGATGACGCTCACGAAAAACAGCGAAACCGTTGCCGCGGGAATGCTCCGCAACAGGACCTTGTAGTCCTCCATGACCTTCTTGATCATTATGTACTCCTTTGGTTTTAGGTTTAACGAGCAGGATATCGGACCCGAACTGCTCGGACGCCCCGGTCTTGAGACGACGGTGGGTATGATAGCCGCTCACACGGCATCAGGCAAGCAATCGGCGCGGCAGCCCCGCAGGGCCACCGCGCCGATGCGTTAAAACGCTACGTTGCCAAACTCCGACAGGATAAGGTCGGGATTGTGGTCGGTAGCCCAATCCACGTTCCACGGGCTCGTGAACAGCAGCAACTTACCGCCGCGCATGTCCTCGACGCGCAGGGTGTCGCGCGTGAGCGAAAGAGCCGGGATATCGATGCTGTCGGGGTCGTTCTGGATCCAGCGGATGTCCGTATAGGGCAGCGGCTGACGACGAACCTCAACACGGTACTCGGCCTTGAGGCGGCGCTCGAGTACCTCAAACTGCAGCACGCCGACCACGCCCACAATGACGCTCTCCATGCCGGCACCCAGCTCGCGGAAGATCTGGATGGCACCCTCTTGGGCAAGCTCCTCCATGCCCTTCACGAACTGTTTGCGCTTGAGCGTATCGACCTGCGTGATGCGGGCGAACATCTCGGGAGCGAACGTCGGGATCTGCGGGTACTGCACGTGGCGCTTGCCGGAGCACACGGTGTCGCCGATGCTAAAGATGCCCGGGTCGAACAGACCCACGATATCGCCCGCGTACGCCTCGTCCACGATGGCGCGGTCATCGGCCATCATCGACGTGCCCGTAGCGAGCTTGAGCTTGCGGTTGCCCTGCATATGGAAGGCGTCCATGCCGCGCTCGAACTTGCCCGAGCAGATGCGCACAAAGGCGATGCGGTCGCGGTGGTTCTTGTCCATGTTGGCCTGGATCTTAAAGACGAAGCCACTAAAGTCGTCGCGGCAGGGATCGACCGGCTCGCTGGTGAGCGTGTCGGTGTAGGCGCGCGGCGTCGGGGCCAGACGCAGGAACTCCTTGAGGAAGGGCTCCACGCCAAAGTTGGTGAGCGCCGAGCCAAAGAACGCCGGGCTCAGCTTGCCGCAGGCCACGGCATCCAAGTCGAGCTCGTCGCCGGCGCCATCGAGCAGCTCGATGTCGTCCATTAGGTTCTTATGGTTCTCCTCGCCGATGAGCTCGTCCATGGAAGGATCGCCCAGCTCGGCCTCGACCTCGGCGACCTTCTTGGTGGCGTTGGCGTGGCCGTCGCCCTCAAAGGCGATAACGCGACGGGTCTGACGATCGAACACGCCGCGGAAGTTGCGGCCGCTGCCGATCGGCCAGTTCATGGGATACGTATTGATACCCAGGACGTTCTCGATCTCTTCCATGAGCTCAAACGGATCGCGAGCCTCGTGGTCGAGCTTGTTCACAAAGGTGAAGATGGGAATGTGACGCAGCGTGCAGACCTTAAAGAGCTTTTTGGTCTGGGCCTCGACGCCCTTGGCGCCGTCGATGACCATGACAGCGGCGTCGGCGGCCATAAGGGTACGGTAGGTATCCTCCGAGAAGTCCTGGTGGCCGGGGGTATCGAGGATGTTGACGCAGGCGCCGTTGTAGGTGAACTGCAGGACCGAGGAGGTAACGGAAATACCGCGCTCCTTCTCGATGTCCATCCAGTCCGAGACGGCATGCTTGGCCGAGCTCTTGCCCTTGACCGAGCCGGCGGTCTGAATGCTGCCGGTATAGAGCAGCAGCTTCTCGGTAAGCGTGGTCTTACCGGCGTCCGGGTGGCTGATAATCGCGAATGTGCGGCGCGACGAGATTTCATCCGACAGGCTTGCCATGCGGATCCTTTCTTGCATTGAGTGCATTACGTCGTTGTAACCGCACTATTGTAGCCGCGAAATCCCGCTCTAGAGCGCCTATCAGGACAAATTCATCAGTTGGAGCCTGGTTAGCAGTCGATGGCGACACTCCGCAGCAGTTTGTCTCGATCTGTAACATCTAGACGGTTTTTGAACCTCTTCCTGTTACAGATTTAGACAAACAGGTGGGGCCCGCCAGCAAAATCTCAATCTGTAACAGGTAGCCGTCCAAATCGGTTCCAGATGTTACAGATTGAGATGAATGAACGAGCGGACAATCCGTATTTACCTCTTGCATAACTGTGCATAGTGTATATATACTGTGCTTACCGGTTATATACACGTGTAGCCCAACAGCTAAGGAGCCGCTGTGGACATCATCCTATCCAATTCGAGCGACAAGCCCATCTACGAGCAAATAGCCTCGCAGGTCAAAGCTCAGATCCTTTCGGGCGCACTCACTGCGGGAGCCAAACTCCCCAGCATCCGTGCACTCGCGAGCGATCTTGGCGTGAGCGTCATCACCACCAAGCGCGCCTACGCCGACCTGGAGCAGCTCGGGTTTATCTGCACCGTGCAGGGCAAGGGCTGCTTTGTCGCCGAGGGCAACCAAGAACTCTTGCGCGAAAACCAGCTCTGCCATATCGAAGAGCTGCTTGCGAAAGCGGCAAGCCAAGCCGAAGCCTTGGGCGTCACGCGCGACAAGCTGCACGAAATGCTCGACCTGGTAGCCCCCGAAACCATGCAGTAGCCATCTGCAAGAAAGGCTATACCATGCAAAACTTGCTTGAACTCAAAGGCATCTCACGCACTGTAAGCGACCGCTTTTCGCTGCGCGACGTCACGCTTGCCGTGGAGCCTGGCCAGATCGTCGGCTTTGTTGGTGCCAACGGTGCTGGCAAAACAACGACGATTCGAGCTGCTCTCGGGCTTATAAAGCTCGATGCAGGCGAAGTGTACCTGTTTGGGCAGCGCTGTGGCGCCGACGCGCCCGATGAGTCGCAACGCCATCTACGCTCCCGCGTCGGTCTTGTCCTGGACACGTGCCCCTTCCCCTCCACGCTCAAGGTGGGCCAGATCGAGTCGCTCGTAGGCCCGGCGTACCCCACGTGGGACCGCGAAACGTTCGCCGGATTCATCAACCGATTTGGCCTCGATCCCAAGACAAAGGTCAAGGACCTCTCCCGCGGCATGGGCATGAAGCTGCAGCTTGCCTGCGCGCTCAGCCACAATGCCAAGCTGCTCGTTTTGGACGAAGCCACCGCGGGCCTCGATCCCATGGCACGCGAGGAACTGCTCGATGTTCTGCTCGCCTTTGTCGCCGACGGCCAGCGCAGCGTGCTGCTCTCGAGCCACATTACGTCTGATCTCGATCGTGCTGCCGACCGCGTCATCTGCATCGATAACGGCTCGATTGTGTTTGACCTGCCACGCGAGGACATTACCGACCGCGCCGGCATCGCCCACTGCACCCAGGCACAGGCCGCCGAGCTCATGGCTTGCGTCGAAGGCACCCGCGCCGCCCGCCACGCCTACAGCGTGGACGTGCTCGTGCCCAACCACCGCGAAGTGCTCGAGGCCTTCCCCGAGATTCCCTGCGATCGGGCAACCATTGAAGACTATCTTCGCTTCATGCTGAAAGGGGCTTTGAAATGAAACGCGCCATTATGTCCGAGCTTGCCATCGTTCGCACGCTCGTCCCGAGCATCGCAGGTGTCGGCCTGTTCATCTTCGTCGTGCTGACCGCCGTCAGGGCATCGAATGGTGATTCCGATATGAGCGCCGCCGGCGCCTTCGCGATCAGTGCCATGTCGCCCATCATGGCCATGACGTCGCTGGCCGGGCTCGACAACCAAAACGGATGGGAGCGCTATCGGGCAACGCTGCCGTTCTCGCGCAAAGACATCATCTGCGCACGCTACCTGTGCATTATTGCTTTCTCGGCCGTCATGGCATGCGCCGCCGTGCTTTTGAACATCATCGCCCTTCCGTTCTTCGATCACACGGGCATTCCCTCGACGGGACAGACCGTCTTTGAGATCACAATAGCCTCCGCCGCATCGATGCTCATCTCCCTCATGATGGTGTTTTTGGCACAGCCGCTGTTCTTTCGATTTGGACACATGGAGGCGCTGCGCCTTTCCGTCGGCCTGTTTGCCCTGATGGGCTGCGGTACCATGGCAATGCTGAGCTCCTCCAACCCCATCAGCAACTGGCTTATGTCGATTGCCGGGGCGAATCCCGATCCTGCCGTCCTTGGCTGTCTGTGTGCAGGAATTGCCGTACTGGCCCTCGCGCTATGTGCAATCAGCTGCACCGTCAGCACCAAGGTCTATCGAGCACGCGATCTGTAGCCACGCGAGTCTCAATCCACGAAGGGCGCGATCGCCGCCCGCAAATCCGTGACAAATGGCATATCCCCGACGTGCGCCGCCGTGCTACTTGCGCAGCGGCTTGGGCAACGGAATACCGGCGGCGATGACGGCGGCGATGATCATACAGACGATGCCTTTGAGCGGGAAGCACATGAGCAGCAGGCCCACGACCATGACGGGCTGACGCATAACGGCGCCCATCGTCGATGCCGTGCAGACGGCGACGCAAAAGACCGGATCTGCGCCGGTGAGGATGGCAAGGCCATAGCCCAGGCTTACGCCTGAGAAGATAACCGGGAAGAAGTGGCCGCCGCGCCAACCAAGGTTGATGAGGGCGGGCGTCAGCATGGCCTTAACAAGACCGGTCGCGATAAGCACGCCAGCGGGAATGGTCAGATAGGTTTCCATGAGCACGTCGGCCTGAGTCTCGCCGGCAAACATGGTGTAGGGCAGGACCGTGCCGCAGATGGCGAGCGCCAGACCGGCTAGCATGGCCTTGACGACAGGACGCTCCCCTATTGCATGAGACAGTGCCTCGCTCGCATGCTCAGAGACAAAGTACAGCCATCCGCAAACGGTGCCGACCACCGCCAGCGGAATGAGCCAGACAAGTTCCAGGTTGCCCACCACGGCAGCCTCGAACCTGGGCATGCCCATGCCGCCGCCCATGAGCTGGCCGAGCAGCAGGTAGGTGCCCAGGCCGCCGGCAATCGCGATGCCGTAAACCACGGTCTTTTGCGCCTTGGGCAGCCTGATGGTGATCTCGTCGGACGCAGAGCCCTCGTCGCCGTCGGCGCTACCGGCAAGCGGTGCCACAAAGCCAAAGACAGGCGCGGTAAAGAGCGCCGTCAGGGCAGCCTGGGTACCCAGCAGCGTGAGCTCCCTAAACTCGGCGCCAAAGCGGCGCATGCGGTCGCCAACCCAGCTGCACAGACCCGCGATAACGCCGGTTAGGCCGGCCTCCGGTCCAATACTTCCGCCAAACAGCAGCGGCAGCAATGCCGCGAGCGAAAGCTTGCCCAGGTTGTCGTACGGGTAGCGCCCGTCTTGCTTAACCTTAGCCATCACCTGGTTGAGGTCATCGGTCTTGGTGCCTGTCATCTTCTCGTACAGACCAATTAACAGACCGCCCAGCAAGCAGACAAAAAACGGGTACGGCAGAAAGCCAAACGGACCGCTGGCAAGCTCGGGCGAAGCGACGCCCAGCGCGTGCGGAATCTCGGTCCATAGATAGTCGATACCGTGCTCCATCGCAAAAAAGAACAGCCAGACCGCGGCACCTGCGAACGCACCGGTCACGGCAACGCTAACTAAAAACAGCGCGCGGTTTGTGGGTTTGGCAAGGTTATCCATCGGGTCCTCCCGCGGTCAAAGTCGACATAGTTATGTTTTATTGTAGAGCGAGCGTTGCTCGAACGAGCCAACCGTCTGCGCCGCAAACGGCACCATTGGGAGTCATAGTGGGACAGGCTCAAGACTTATCCGTTGATAATCGAGGCAATCTCGCGCAAATCGTCGGCAAAGTAAATGCCTTGCTGGCGCTGCGGGCTCGATAAACCCTTATCGATCATGTGCCCGAGCAGCGCCTTGAGGTCGTTGTAGTAACCGCCCAGGTTATACAGGATGCACGGAGCGCTCAGGTGCCCCAATGACACCGCGGACATGACCTCGGCAATCTCCTCGAGCGTGCCCGTGCCACCGGGAAAGGCGATGAACGCATCGCCGAGCTCAATCATCTTGGCCTTGCGCTCCGCCATATCACTCGTCACGATGAGGTCGTCGATACCGTCATGTTGAAACTCGGCCTCGATAAAAAAGCTCGGCTCCACACCCGTCACGTGTCCGCCAGCATCGAGCACGCTATCGGCGAGCGCACCCATCAGGCCCGATTTGGACCCGCCGTATACCAGCGCGTGTCCGTTGGCGCCAATCCAGTTGCCCAGCTCCTGCACCGCGGGCAGAAACGCCGGGTCATTGCCGGCACTGGCACCCAGATACACGGTGATATTCATATTCAGTCCCCCTCATCGTGACGCGCGGCGCCCGTCCTAGCGTTGGCGGCGGCGATATTCGCGCACGCGACGCGAAAGATCGGCAAGCTCGTCGCGATCGAGCTCTTCCAAATGCTCCAGATCATCCATAAAGCGCGCCATGGTGTCCTTTTGACGCATCTTGATTAGCGTATTGCAGTAGTTCACCGCCACGCCCGTGAGCATGGCGATGTAGAAGATGCTGATGACGCTCAGAATGACGGTAATGGCGCGGGCAACCGGCGTTTCGGCCGGAATGTCACCAAAGCCGATGGTCGAGACCGTCTCAAAGCTAAACCACAGGCCATCGCCAAACGTGAGGGTCGTGGGCTCGGACAGCCAGACGGCCGTCGAGCACAGCAGATAGAAGACGAGGAACAGCTCCGTAATGCGCACAAAGCCCGCCTGGCGCAACACGTCGGCAAGCGTCCTGAGCTTTTTCATCGCGACCCCTTCCACGGACAACCAATCACGTTCGCCCGGTATTGTCCCACAACCGGCAGCTAGGGACGTTCCTTTTGTGCCGGCAGAAAGGGACTGTCCCCAGCTGCCGGGCGGAGCCGTTTAGCGGTACAGCTGCCAACTGGGCAGGCTGAGCTGGTATCCTTATGCGGTAATGTCTCGATTCGTTAGGATTGCATGTGAGAGCTGCCGCTGTCCTCCGTTCAGTTATATATCGCGCCTTGGCCGTTGCGCTTATCGCGCTCGCCGTACTGAGCGCCGTCGCGCCCGCCCCTGCCTTTGCCGCCGACTCCGATCAGCAAGTCAAGACGGTCCGTGTCGGCTGGCTCGTCAGCAACGAGGGCTTCCAGGACGGCACCCCCGGCGAGCGCCTCTCGGGATGGGGCTACGAGTACCTCCAGACCCTGTCGTACTATACGCCCGGCTGGCAGTACGAATATGTCTCCGGCACCTTCACCGAGCTTATGGACATGCTCGAGGCGGGCGAAATCGACCTCATGCCCAACATCTCCTACTCCGAGGAACGCGCCCAAAAGCTGCTCTTTTCCTCGAACCCCGAGGGCACCGAGCGCTACTACATCTACGCCAGGCCAGACCGTGACGATCTGGCCAAGGGTGACCCTCAAGCACTCCAGGGTCTCACTATCGGCTGCAACCCCAGCGTTATGCAAACCTTCGTTGGCAAGCAGTGGCTCGCCAACGAAGGCATTACCTGCACCTATAAAGAAATCGACACTGGCGGCGCCCTCTTTGACGCGCTCGCAAACAACGAGGTCGATGCCGTCATCATGAACGACACCATTTCGTCGCCCGATGCCTCCCCCATGTTCTACGTTGGTTCGAGCGACTACTACTTTGCCGTCCCCAAAAGCCGCCCCGACCTAAGGGACGACATCAATGCCGCCATGTCGGCAATCGCCCGCGTCAACCCACGCTATATCGACGAAGTCAAATCTAACTACTCGGCCCAAAACAGCGGTTCATCATCGCTCAACGGCCCCGAACGTTCCTGGCTCGAAGCAAATCACAACACCATCACGCTCGGCTACATTACGGGCAAACTCCCCTACTGCAACGAAGACGAAGACGGCAAAATGGAAGGCTCGCTCGCATCGCTTGCGACGACGTTGCACGATAAATTTGGCATTACGGTCAAAACCGTCGCCTTTGATAACTACAAGATGATGTCAAAGGCCCTGTCAAAGGGAAGCATCGACGTTGCGCTGCCGGTATACCGAGATTACTGGTTTGCCGAGCAATCAGGCGTTGTGCAGTCGATATCGTTGGGGACCACATCCCTCACCGCCATCCACACCGGAAGCAACCTGAACAAAGACCTTCAGAACATCGCCTGTACCAAATCATCGTTTATCAACCGAAATGTACTCGAAAGCCTGTTCCCCACAGCGACCGTGACCGAATGCCAATCCGACGATGAAGCGTTCGACGCCCTCAGGAAGGGAACGGCGCACTGCATCGTCGCTCCCAGTTCACGCGTAAAAACCATCGGCGACCGTTATGATCTCGAGAACTGCGAGACGGCCGAGCTCCCTGACACCTGCGAGCTCTCGTGCTGGATTTCGCGCGGAAGGCCCGAGCTGCTGGGAATCATCAACAAGGGCATCATCAATGCCGGAGAATCGCTCTCCGCAAGCAATTACTCCTCCACGTCGTACACGGCCCAGGAATCCAACACGCTTCAATTCCTTTATCGCAACCGTGCCGCCGTTGCAGCTGCCCTCATCGGTATGTTGTCGGTCGGCATCGTCCTGCTCATCTGGGCACTCGTGCGCGCTCGAACCGAGCGCAAAAAAGCCGATGCCGCCAACGCCGCCAAGACGGCATTCCTCACGCGCATGAGCCACGACATCCGTACGCCGCTCAACGGTATCCTGGGCCTTATCGAGATCGAGGAATTGAAGGAAGGCGATATCCAGGTCGCCCGCGAGAGCCGTGCCAAGGCGCGCGTTGCCGCCAATCACCTGCTCTCGCTAATCAACGACATCCTCGAGATGGGCAAGATCGAAGACCGCAAGCTAACACTGGAACATGTGCCTTTTAACCTCAAAGAGCTCTGTGACGATACGCTGGTGCTGTGCAAGCTCCGCGCGTCCAGTAACGGCATCACAATGCAGGACAATAGTCTGCCGTACGCCACGGGGCCATACATGGTCGGCAGTCCCACCCATATCCGACAGATCATGATCAACCTGTTAGACAACAGCATTAAGTACAACAAGCACGGCGGCTCCGTCACCTTTAGCTCAAAGACCAAGCCACTCGATAACGGGCGCGCTCTCTTTTGCTTTAGCGTTTCGGATACCGGCATTGGCATGACGCCCGAGTTTTTGGCGCACATTTACGAGCCGTTCGCCCAAGAAGGCGACGATGCGCGCAGCAAGTTCCAAGGAGTCGGCATGGGCATGCCAATCGTCAAGTCGCTTATTGAACTGATGGGCGGCACGATTGAGATTTCGAGTGAGGTTGGCGTGGGGAGTACGTTCAACGTCCAGATTCCGCTCGATATCGACAAGAACCCTCAGGCAAGAGAACGCGCGGACGAGCAAGTAGACAGCTGCTCGCTTGCCGGCATGAACGTTCTTTTGGCAGAAGATAACGAGCTCAATGCCGAGATTGCCCAGGCGCTGCTCGAAAGCGAAGGCATTGTCGTAACTCGCGCCGCCGATGGCAACGAAGCGGTCGACCTATACGTTGGCCGTCCCGCCGGCAGCTTCGATGCGATTCTGATGGACATTATGATGCCGGGCATGGACGGCTACGAGGCAACCCGCGCGATTCGCCTGAGCGAGAAGGTCGATGCAGCCGATATCCCCATCATCGCGCTCACCGCCAACGCCTTTGCCGAAGACGCCAAGGCGGCACACGACGCCGGCATGAACGCCCATCTGTCCAAACCGCTCGACTTTAACAAGCTCAAAAACATACTCGCCCGCATCAAGAAAAACGGAGCTGTTTCGCTATAGTTTGTGCTCAACCACCACGCACGACCAGAAAGGAAGCCAACGATGTTTAGGCCCTTACGTCGAAAGAAACGCGCCATCACTGACGAGGAAGCGCGCGAACTGCTCGCCACCTGCAAGCGCGGCGTCTTTGCCGTCAACGGCGACGATGGCTACCCGTACGCCATTCCCGTCAACTACTTCTTTGACACCGAGCACGACAAGATTTATTTCCATGGCGCCAAGGCCGGCCACAAGGTCGACGCACTCAAGCGCGATGACAAGGTCTGCTTTACCGTTTACGGCAACGAGTGGTACAAGGACGGTGACTGGGCTCCCTACGTTATGAGTACCGTGGTCTTTGGCCGCTGTCGCCTGGCGAATGACACCCCCGCGTTTATCGAGGACAAAGTCCGCCAGCTCGCCCTTAAGTACTACCCTTCTGCCGAGGAGGTCGAAGAGGAAATCGCCAAGGACATTAAGGGCGTCCAGCTCTACGAGATTACGATTGAGCATCTCTGCGGCAAGCAGATTCAAGAAAAGTAAGCCTCAAAAGCAAAACTCACAAATAGCAATATGGCCCGGTTCCAACCCACCTTGGAACCGGGCCATATGCTTATGAAGCGTCGGCAGCTATGTGCGCAAGCGCCTCAACGAGCTCCTGCGAGCTCACGGGTTTACTCAGGTGCGCATCCATGCCCGCCTCACGCGAAAGCCTGCGGTCGTCGGCAAAGGCGTTGGCGCTCACGGCGATAATCGGCGTGGTCGCGGCATCCTCGCGATCGAGTGCTCGTATCCGACGCGTGGCCTCAAGGCCATCGATGCCAGGCATCATGATGTCCATCAGCACCACGTCATACTCGTGCGGTGCGCTCGCGGCAAACGCCTCGACGGCAGACTCACCATCCTTAGCATGCGTCACGACGGCACCGGCACGGCCGAGCGTAAACTGCGCAATCTCGGCATTCAGATCGTTATCCTCTACGAGCAAAATGCGCAAGCCCTGGAGTGCATCGCCATCGCCCGCATCCGCGCGCATTGTCTGAGGAATCTCGGAGCGTTTGCATTTCTCGAACGGCAGGCGGATGGTAAACGTCGTCCCCTGCCCCAAGACGCTCGTAAAACTCATGGTTCCGCCCATAAGCTCGACTAACTGTTTTGCGATAGGCGCGCCCAGGCCAGTTCCCGATGAGGCGCCTTCCACCTGTTGCTCCTCGCGGCAAAACGGCTCGTAGAGGTGCTGTTGGAACTCCTCGCTCATGCCAATACCGTTGTCGGCGATCGTGTATTCATAGACAGGGGCGCCATCCGCTGGCTCCACCTCGCGGCACACCAGGCGAACATAGCCGCCCTGGCGGTTGTACTTGACGGCATTGCCGGCAATATTGAGCAACAAGCGCTTGAGGTGCGTCACGCTCACCCGAGCATAGGGATGATTAAGGGTCTGCTGGTCGCAGATAATTGTCACCAGACGCTCCTCGGCCTGGCGCTCCAGAATATCGCGCACTTCACAGTTGAGTGCCACCAAATTTGTGGGTACGAGGTTCAGGTCGACCTGCCCGCTCTCCAGGCGACTCATATCGAGTGCCTCGTTGGCAAGGTCGAGCAGCAGTCCCGATGCCGTCCAGATCTTTGAGCGGCACTCAGTCTGCTTTTGCAGATCGTCCGCGTTGGCATCGCCAACCTCGACCATACCGCGAATGCCGTTGATGGGCGTGCGCAGATCGTGGCTCATGCGGCGCAAAAACTCCGTCTTTGCCGAGTTGGCAGACGAGGCCTCACGCGCCGCCTTTGCCAGCTTGTCGCCATAGTCGCGCTCCTGCTGAAGCAAGTCCGTCAAACGTCGACGATCAGCGCGGCGACGCACCATCACGACAACGGCTACAACACCGCTGTAGAGCGCCAGCACGCCGGCAGCAACAGCCGCGACAACCTCAAAGTAGCGCTGCGCCGAGGCATAGGTGTACACATAGAATTTGTGCGCTTTTCCAAATGTGCCCAAATACCACTCGCCGTCGGCGTTAACCAATCTGACCTTACCAGCCAGGCATCGATCCTTAATACCGTCGACAATGAAGACGTCCGTCGTAGGCAGATCGAATACGCCCAATACGGTGGGTTCAACGGCATTGGTCGCAACGACTTTGCCGTCGCTTTCGATCACGATATTGCCGCTATCGATGGTTTCATAGCCATCAAGCAAGCTCTGCAGTTTGAGCGTATTGCTTGCAACCGCCTTCGCGCTCTGATGCCTTACCGCGATGACGATGCCCTCGCCATCTTGCCGGGTCACGCAACCAATGTCTGCGACTGAATCATCCGCAAGCGTGATGCGGGCGGTATAGGACTTAAGCGGATGAGTTGCCACCTCCAGCACGGGCGTTTCTTTGAGATACGTAGCGAGCGACTCGTAGCTCACATCGCCCGTCGAGGACTCGGACACCAAATTGCCCGATGCGTCCGTCACGATCAGTGCACTCACATTGAACTGGTCAGTGTATTGCTCCAGCACGGCGTTATCCGCCGAGCCGTCGCGCTCCATATCGCGCGCTGCCCCTTCGGCAATCTCCATAACGCGAACCAGGTTTTTGGTCGCATAGGCACTGTTGAACGCATCGTAGGAAAGGCTCTGCGTCGCCACGTAATCGACAACGTCGGCAAAGCGCTGCTCGGCCTGGGCCGTCGTGTAACCGTAGCTCATCATGCCGGCAACAACCGAAAGCGCAATCCCCAACAAGGCGGCGAGAAGCCATATCTGGGCCGAACGATTACCCCGCCCCTGAGCGGCGTGGTCGGGCGCATCAATCATGACAGGCCCTCCACATTCAAAAATGGCGAGGGGTCATCAAAGTACTTTGACACTAGGCGTTCCATGGTGCCATCGGCAAGCATTTCCTGGTAGGCATGAGTGAGCTTAGCGTCGATGCCGCGTGTGTCGTTGATATCGAAAGCGGTGCCTAAAGCAACTTCTAGCAGAGGCTCATCCAGGATGCGATACGTCACACCATAGTCTTTTTCGTAGCTGAGCAGCGAGGACTCATGTGCGGCAATGGCGTCGACCAGACCCTCGACGAGCGCTGGGTTCAGGCATGAGCGGTCCGAAAAGCAGTAGAGCTCTTTGATCTGCGGAACGTCTTCATTTGTACGATTGAGCAAAATGTCCTCGGGCTTGGTGGTGGATTGAACCGCCACGACCTTATCCTCAAGATCGGCAAGCGTGTAGATATCGCTCTGGAGATCGACCGCGACCACCTGGCGGCTCGCAAGGTACGGGCCGGCCCAACGATACTCGTTTTCGCGACCCGTCATGCTAAAGCTACCCATGACGCAATCGAGCTCGCCGCTCGCCAGCAGCTCGTTCTTCTTTTCCCAGTCGATCAGCTGGTATTTTGGCTTGTAACCAATGCGGGCCAAAGCCTCGGTTAGTATCTCGACATCCAGGCCAACGATATCGCCGTACTCGTCGGTATACACAAACGGTGGATAGAGGTCGCTGCCGACGTTGAGCGTCTTAAGGTCGTCGTCTTTGGCCTGCGAGGCGTCCAGACCTTCTAATGTTGACGTCGAGGCTTCGTCATTACGTCCAGAACAGCCAGCTATCGCTACGACAAAGGCGCTCGCCACTGCAAGCGCAACAAACAACGAAATGGCAACCGAGCGACGGGGTCTTTTCATCGAGCTCCAGACGATCCTGTTTACAGACTGAAATGGTAAGAAATAATAGCAAACAAAACCACACGAGTGCCCAATGGTTACAGACGTTTTACCATGCGGGACCTTCCAGCCGACTTGGCAGAAGGCCCCGCATGCAGTGCTCACTTACCGTGCATTAAAAACGTAGCGGTCCAAACGGTCGCACGCTTCCCTTACGCGCGAAAGTGGCAGCGCCAGATTCACGCGAATGTGGCAGGGTCCATGGAACGGGCGGCCATCCTGATATCCCACGCCCACGCGCGCCCCCTCGTCGAGCAGCCACTGAATATCGCGGCCATGCTCGCGGCACCACTCGGTGCAGTCCAGAAACACCATGTACGTGCCCTGCGGACGCGAATAGGACACGCCCTCAAAATGCTCGTCCACGTAATCGCAGAAGTACTCGATATTGCCGGCAAGCACCTGGTTGAGCTCGTCCACCCACTCGTAGCCCTGCGGCTGGTAGGCACCGATAAGCGCGTGCATGGAGAGGACGTTCATCTCGTTGTAGTGAGTCTTGTTGGACACGGCGCACACGCGGTCGCGCAGCGTCTCGTTGTAGATAATGTGGTAGCTGCCGACCAGACCCGCCAGGTTAAACGTCTTGCTCGGCGCATAGAGGGCAACCGTGCGCATGCGGGCATCCTCGCTCACCGACTGCGTCGGGATATGCTTGTGTCCTGGCAGGATGATATCGGACCAAATCTCATCCGAGATCACCACGCAATCGTGCTGGCGATAGATGTCCATGGCGCGCTCGATTTCGTCGCGCTCCCATACGCGGCCGCAGGGATTGTGCGGCGAGCAGAACACCGCGGCATGGATGTGGTTTTGGGCGAGTTTGTGCTCCATGTCCTCAAAGTCCATGCGCCACACGCCCTGGTCGTCGAGTTTAAGCGGGCTGTGGACAATGTGATAGCCCGCGGCTTCGATGGACTTGGTAAAGCCGATGTAGGTGGGGCTGTGGACCAGCACCGCATCGCCCGGCTGGACATACGCGCGCAGTGTCGACACGACACCGCCTAGCACACCGTTTTCGTAGCCGATGTGCTCCGGCGCCAAGCCCTCGACGCCGTTACGTCGGCTCTGCCATTCGATGATGCGGTCGAAGTACTCGGCGCGCGGGTTAAAGTAGCCAAACATGGGATGCTGGGCGCGCTGAATGATGTGCTCCCGGACCGTGGGCACCGTGGCGAAGTTCATGTCCGCCACCCACATGGGAATGCGGTCGAAACCCTCGTCGGGTGCGTTCGGAGCCATACCGGGGATCTCACCCCAAGAATCAACGGCGATGGAGTCCATGCCGTGGCGGTCGATAAGCGAGCTAAAGTCGTATTTCATGCTGGACTCCCGTGCAAAGTTGATTGTTTTGGTAGGCGTTATTGTCCACCAGCGTGGGCGGTTTTGGCATGTGGTTTGGCGCTTAATTTGACGGGTACGGACGAATGGCTGGTTAGTCTTGCGCGTCGTTGACGGCGACCACGGTTAACTGGGTTTTATCGACCGCAAACGATATGTCGAGCCCAGCGTAAGCCAAGTGGTAAATGCGGTTTGGCTCGTGCTTGCTACCCGCGCGGCGCGGATCTTGGCGAAGAACCTCGACCAGACCGGGGAGCTTTGCGATTGGGACTGTGTCTTGCAGCGCCTGTGGAAACTCGACGTCGAGCTCTTGCCACGGCGCGTCTTTAATCCAGCCGCCGATCGCATCCGGGTGACAGTCGGCAAACGGAATGTAGGGCTTAATGTCGTAGATGGGCGTGCCATCGCGCAAGTCGGCCCCCAGCACATGGATGATGGGGCCGTCATCGGTGAGCTCCACGCGGTCGAGCTTGACGCAGGTAAGCCCAATGGGATTAGGGCGAAACGGACTGCGCGTGGCAAACACGCCCACGCGCTCGGCTCCACCCAGACGCGGCGGGCGCACGGTTTTCGACCATTTTGCGTTGGTGCCGGACCTGTCCTGCGTTTTGGCATCGGCGGCTATGTCCTCAGCCGTGCCGCCGGGCATTCCGTTTTCGAAGCGCCACAGCAGCCATAGGTGAGAAAAGGAGTCCAGGCCCTCAACTGCTGCATTGGAGGCAAATTCCGACTCAAAAACGATGCGTCCCTGCAGATGGGGCGCCAAAAAGCTGTTGCGCGGAATGCCGAACTTCTGCGGCAGGTCGGTATGTATGTGTGCAATAGGTTCCATGCCGGTCATTGTACGGCATGGAGGTGTGGGGCGCAGCGCGCAATTCTTCGCCGCGGTCTCCCGTCGTGCAACCAACGGTTGCTTGGAAGGGTACCTGCCGCCGCGTATGCTTAAGCCATCAACCAGCAGAAAGGAGCCGATATGGCCTTTGCAGAAAAGCTCATTGCCATCCGTCGCGCCCATCACCTTACCCAAGAGCAGCTCGCCGCCAAGCTCTTCGTCACACGCCAAGCCATCAGCCGCTGGGAGCGCGGGGAGGTCACACCGGGCATCGACATGATGAAGCTCATCGCCGCCGTGACCGGCGAGCCTCTGTCTCACCTGCTCGAAATGCCCAAGCATTATTGCCAGAGCTGCGGCATGATACTCACGCCCGACGACTGCGGCACCGACGCCACGGGCGCCACGACCGACCATTATTGCAAGTGGTGCTACGACCACGGCAAGTACACCTACGAGACCACGATGGAGGCGATGATCGAGGATTGTGCCCCGCGGCTGGCACATAACACCGGCATGTCGCTCGACGAAGCCGTCTCGCTCATGGGCGCCGTCCTGCCGCAACTGGAGCGCTGGCGCACCGTGCAAGAAAACGAGGAGCGCTACGGCGCCGAAGCGCGGGCGCGCTATGGCGATGAGGCTATCGATGCGGCAAACGAAGCGCTGCTGGACATGGACCCCGAGACATGGAACGACATGAAGGAACTTGAACGCGCTGTTCTGGGCCAGCTTTCGATTGCCATGGGCATTGACGACCCGGAGAGCAACGAGGCCCGCAAACTCGTCGCGATGCATCGCCGATGGATTGGCCTTAATTGGGGACACGAGCCCCAAGACGAAGCATACCTGGGCCTCACCCACGGCTATCTTGCCGATCAGCGCTTTATCGACTACTACGACAAGCCCTGCGGCACCGGAGCCACGGCGTTTCTGGTTCAGGCAATCGAGTCGTCGCTGATTTGCGCATAGACCGCGGCGGCTTTGGGTATTCCAATTGAAACCTCAACCGATTGGAGACCCATGGCCACTGATCACGAGCTCACACTCTACGTTATGACCGGCTGCCCGTATTGCATAAAGGTCAAGCGCTTTCTGGCCGATAACGGCGTGACCATCCCTGAGCGCAACATCTCGACCGACCCCGATGCCGAGCAGACGCTCATCGCCGTCGGCGGAAAACGCCAGGTTCCCTGCCTGTTCATTGACGGCAAGCCGCTCTACGAATCGAGCGACATCATCGCGTGGGTGCAGAAGAACCTGCTCTAGTACGCGCATCCCGTCCGTCCAAGACCCCACCCCATACGGCCTAAACATGTACACCAGCATCCAAAGTCGACATTTTTCGACATCTTTGGATGCTGGTGTACAGCTTTTTGCAACATAGTCGTTGGGGACGTCCTTAAATGACCAGTCGTTAAAGAACGCCCCCGATGACTAGTTAGCCGTGGAAGCGAGCTGTGGGTGCAAGCGGCTGTTCGCGAAAGACGCGCTCGACGGCAGCGCGGTATTCGTCGACCTTTTTGGTCTTGCGTACGATCTTGTGGACGGTAGCGGGATCAGCGAAAGCGCACTTGGCGTAGAACCACCACTCCTTCATGCGGAAGACCGCGTTGCCACCAATCTCTTCTGCATATGCCGCAAACAGCGTGTCGTGGAAGCGCTGCAGCTCAGCAGCCGTTGCAGCAGGGCCGCCCTTGACCATGCGAGCCAGAGCGGGGTTCGCGAGCAGGCCACGCCCCAACATCACATGGCGCGTGCCGGGATAGGCCTCCACCAGCGCGTCCATATCCTCAAGATCAAAAATGTCACCGTTATAGGCCACGGGGAACGGCGCACGCTCCAGCGTCTCGCCATAAAACTCTTTGCGCGGCGAACCCGTATAGCGGTCCTTTTGCACGCGCGGATGCACAATGAGCTCTGCCAACGGCATGCGGCAATACAGATCGAGCACGCGCTCGTATTCGTCGTCATTCTCCAGCCCCAGCCTGGTCTTTACCGACACCGGCAACGGCGACCGCTCGCACACATCGCTTAAGAACGCCTCGAGCTCGTCGAGATTGCGCAAGAAACCCGAGCCCTTGCCCTTGGCGACAACCGTTCCCGAAGGGCAACCCAGGTTGAGATTGACCTCGCGGTAGCCCATGTCGGCGAGCACCTGTGCCGCCCACACAAACTCGTCCGCGTTCTTGGACATCAGCTGAGGCACCACGTTGAGCCCCTGGTTATTGGCAGGATCGATCTCCTTAAACGCCTTGCCGCCAAAGCGGTTTCCTACCCGCGGCGGCGGCAAAAACGGCGTGTAATAGCAATCGAGCGCACCGAAGCACTCCGCATGCACGCGACGGAACACATGCCCGGTAATCCCCTCCATGGGGGCCAGCGAAAGGATCATCTACTCTTCTCTCATATCAACACAACAAAGGGGCCGTCCCTTTGTCACATGCATTATGCCTTGCGCTTCAGGCGATTCACAAGGAAGAGGTAGCTACTGAACGATGACCACCCTCCAGCCGCACCCCATACAACGAGGTCTAATACTTTTCCCGAGAAGTGAACGAGTGAAAACGGGCCCCCGAAGCATCGGCGCTTTCGAGATGCAATTTCCTGCGGTTTTGCCAGCCAAATCCTGCGGGTTTGACGTCTAAAAATATCGATGCTTCGGAGGTCCAAGTATGGCCGCTCACTTCTCGGAAAAGTATTAGACCTCGATTTACATGCCACTCAATGTGACAAAGTGGCTGCTCCTTTGTCACATTCGATGAAAAAGGGCACCGATGTTAGTCGATGCCCCAAAGCGGCTGCAGGTTAAGCCCTACAGCGTATGTCTAAGACGAATCGAACTATTCGTCCCAGGAGAGGTTCTTACCAGTCTTTTTTGCCAGCAGCAAGAACAGGCCGATAATAACGTTACATGCGATGCAGAAGATGAAGACGCCCTGGAAGGAGCCGACAAGCTCATAGACCTTCATCATAACGGGCATGCCAAAGGCGCCGACGATATAGCCCACGGAGCAGATCAGCGCGAAGATGCGACCGAAATCGCGGGAGCCAAAGACATCCATAGCCAAAACGGTCAGGGCAGTGCCAGCGATGACGTACATTACGTCGTTCACGCCTGCTGCGAGGATGCTAAGCGTCGAGTTGCCGCTGCTCATCATGAGCATGACAAAGGAGAGGATGGAGACAGCGAGCCAGCCCAGAATGGCCTTCGTGCTGCCGAACCTATCGCAAGTGGTGCCGACGATCGGGTTGAGGAACAGATCGAAGAGCGATGCAGCGGATACCATGAAGCCGCCTACCATGGGGCTAAAACCAACCTCGGAAGCATACGTCGGGAAGAGCTGGTTCATGCAGCAAGTGAGCTGAACGAGACAGAGGAAGCCGATGCAGAAGAAGAAGGCAGGCGACTTAATGGCGCGCGCATAGCTAACGCCACGTGTGCTATCCTCGGTCGTCTCCTCGGTCTCGGTGACCGTCTCGCCCTCGACGTAGCCATAGGGCAGCATGCCCTTGTCCTGAGGCTTATAGCGGATAATCAGGACGGAAGCGGGGAGAATGAGCACGGCGGAGACGCCAGCGAGCACCAGATAGCCAGTCCTCCAGCCAGCGGCCTCGATGACAGAGGTGATGACGGGGCTCATGATGAGCATGTAAATCGAGTTGACTGCCCAAGCGAGACCGATTGCCAGGCCACCAGATTTTTTGAACCACTGGTCAATAACGTCGGACATGGCGACGCCGGTGGTGAAGGCGAAGCAAACGCCAATCAGGGCGCCAGCGGCGATGAACATCCAGACTTCGGTGTAGAAGGCCATGCCTGCGCCGGCGGCGAGCAGAATAAGCTCGACGACGGGGAGCCAAACCTTGCCAACAACCTTGGGGATGAGTTTTCCGACAAACGGAAGCGCCGCCGCAAGACCGATGAGCGTCGCGGTAAAGTAATACGAGAAGATTGAATAGTCAAACCCGAACTCCTCGCACACGGGCGCGACGAAGGAGCCGGCGATTACGCTATAGGATCCAGTCGTACCAGCAGACATGAGGCCAAGCGCGATTACGAGAACCCATGCGTAGACCTTGCTGCTCTTTAACTTTGCATTTTCCATTGATACAACTCCTAGAGACCCAGAAGAGCACACATAACGGCCTTGATGGTGTGCTGACGGTTCTCTGCCTCACGGAAGATGACCGAAGCGTTGGCCTCAAAGCACTCGTCGGCAATCTCGAAACCCTCGGTGATGATCTCGCGATGGAGGTCGTTCTTGCACTGGTCGAGGAGCATCTTGCCAACACGGTGATCTGCGTTGTGGACAGAGGGAAGCTCATGCATGCAGAAGATGTCGGGATTGTTGGTGCGCTTGCACAGCTCGCTGGTGACGCGATAGGGGTACAGGGACTCGGCATCGCCCAGCCAGGAGTTGTAGTCGTCGGGATCCAGAACCTCTTCGCCGCACTCGGGGTTGATGTAGCGCCACTCCTCGGTAACGATAACGTCAACGCCATCCAGGGCATCGAGGTCAGAGGTGATGGTAAAGGTCCTATTGGGAGCGTACTTGGCGTAGCAGGCCTCCACCTCTTCGATCATTTCCTTGCACATCTGATGACGGAGGTCGTCGGGGCCGATGGCGAGGAAGTCCATGTCGAGCATAGCGCACAGACGGCCATACCACACCGGGGCGCCGGCGCAGTTGCCAACGAAAGCCATCTTCTTGCCGCGGCTCGTACGCAGACCGCCCCATTGCTCTTCCATCGTAAGAGCGTCAGCGAGCATCTGAGTCGGGTGATCGCCGAGAGTAAGGGCATTGATGACCGGGATGTCAACCAGGTCGGCGACGTCATAGAGGAACTGCTCGTCCTTCTGTGCGCGGTAGACGATGAGATCATACATGCCGTTAAAGACGCGCATGGCATCCTTGACGGTCTCGCAGTCACCCATGTGGGAGTTGGTCAGATAAGTGAAGCCCATGCCCAAATCGTTGCAGGAGGTCTCGAATGCGCAACGAGTACGGGTCGAGCCCCACTCAAAGTTGGCGAGGACGTTTTTGCCGGGGAAGTAGCGCTGGTCGACACCAGACTTCTTCTGAGCCTTAAGGTTCCAGGCAAGATCGATGAGATAGCGGAAATCCTCGGAGGAGAGATCATGGATGTTGATGTAGTCGCGACCGCGGAGGCTGTTGTTCATGCCTATTTTCCTTTCAATTGGTCGATAAATAAATGGCGAATGCGTCCCCGAGTGAAACACGGATATCCCTCGGGGACAGTAAATGTGGCACTTGGACCAGGCAGCGCAAGTTCGAGAACTTGCTAGCAGCTGGCGGCCACGTCCTTGGTCCAGCAGTGCACGCCGCCGCCGGACAGGTTAAGCGCAAGAGAGTCGATCATGATGACCTTGCGATCGGGGAAGCAGCTCTCAAGAACCGCCTTGGCCTGCTCGTCCTTCTCCTTCACGACTTGGCTCATGCCTTCGTGGTAATAACGCTGGCCTAGAACGACGCCGTTGCAGATGAGGAAGTTGCAGTAGCTCGCTGCGGCATAGAAGTGAACGGGGCCCTCGGGCCAAGGGGTGCCATCCATGAACTTGCCGCCCATTTCGTCGATGAAGCCCTTATACAGCTCGTAGTCCTCATCGCCGGGAGCGATGACAACCTCGATCGGCTCAGCAGTGGGCATGCGGACGATCTCGAAGGGCTTGCCCTCCCAGTCCGTCTCGTTGCTCAGAATCTCATAAGCTGCCTCGATGCGGCGGCGCGACTCGGCGCCCGCCTTACTCGAAGCGGCCTCTTCGTCGGACACCTCGGCAAGGAGAATCTTGTTCGGAGTGATAAAACGGCACATCTCATCGATGTGAGCGGCAAAGCTCATGCCAAAGACGGGGGTTCCGTCTTCCTTCTCGTCGAGGATGCCCAGTCGATAATCGTCGTCCTCAAGCATGGGCTGAGGAAGCCAGATAACCTTGTTGAGGTTGTAGATGCGCTTATACTCGGCCTCTACCTCATCTTTCGTGAACTCGGGATTGCGCTTACGGCATTCCGTGTCCTCGATGGCGATCAGGGTGCCGTGACCGTCAAACTCACGATCGCCGCCCTCCGAAACCATTTCGGAATTGACGATATCGAAGCAACCGAGCGCAACCGCCATGTGAACGGCTGCCTTACGTGCGGACTGGCACTCCGGGGAGTTCTTGTCCCACACGCCATAATAGGTCCAAGCGGGGTTGACCATATAAGAATGGCCTTTGTCGTCGACCATGATGCTGGGGCCGTTGTCGCGGACATAGAAGTTGGAGTCTTCGAACTGCGTGATCTCGATGCGATCAAGATCAACCCCCTCCTCCTTCAGGCGTGAGCAAGCTTCCTCATAGGAGCCGGGGGTTCCGCAATTGAGGTTGACCGTAACGTCGCCATACTCGAGCAGAGCCTTGATCACGTCAACGCAGGGCTGGCGGTTATCGTAGCCCTCTGCACGGATGTAATCGGGAAGCCATGTCACATAGACGTTGGAGCGCTTCTCGAACTCGCCCGGCATACGATAGTTCTCGTACATGGTTGGTCCTTCCGTCGGGTTTCCCGCGATGCTGTCCGGCCGCGACAATAGCGGGGTTTCACCTGCTATAGTACTACTATACCTACCGTTCGGTAGGTAGTTTTGAATAATTGCCGCTCGCCTACTGATACGTACCGTTCACCGTATATAGTGGTCATGTTTGGACACGAATTGATGTTCCGTTGCCATCCTTAATAATGTTGGTAGTGCGGAAGTGATTTGCAATGGAGAAATGCAGCGTGAGCACAAGAAAAAAAATATTGGACGCAATGTACGATCTTGTGGCAGAAGTCGGTTATGACAAAGCGTCTATCGGAAAGATTTGCGACTTTGTCGGTATATCCAAGCCGTCGGTGTACTACTACTTTCCCTCTAAAGAGGAGATTTTCACTACGCTCTTGGACAGCATGTTTCCGACCATTGACTATCAGCGCGACTACTCGCTAATAGTCGATAGGGACGGGTTCAAGGCCGCGCTTATCGAGCTCGGCAATTCAGTTATAGGTGGCTATCGAAGCGATGAAAAACGCCGGCGCGTGCTGGCCGAGGTTAGCGTTCAAGCAAATCGAATTCCTGCAGTTCAGAAACGTCAAGCGACGGCGACCAAACGAACCATGGATGCGCTTAAAGACATCCTTCTTCATGGTGTAGAGATTGGCGCGTTTTCCGATAGTGCCGACGTGATGCTCTACGTACAAATTCTTTATACCGTTCTGGAGGGAGCGAGCAATACGGTTGCTCAAGGTGAGGATATTGATGAAAAAGCGGTTTGGGCGGGAATAGTCGAGCTTATGTTCAAATAGACCAGCCAAGCTGAAACGCATGTTGACACCCATGGTGCCTGTGAGCAACCTTTAAAACGAAAACAGGGGTCGACTCCAGTCTGGCTTGGAGTCGACCCCTGTTGCGTGGCAATCTATGCCGATGCAATCGGCGCTTATTACTTTTCAGCAGCCTTACTGAGAAAGCCGGAAACGATAGCAAACGCAGCAATCATAAGGTTGCAGGCAATGCAGAAGATAAATACTCCCTGGAATGACCCTGCCATGCCATAAACCTTCATCATGACCGGCATGCCAAACGCACCAACGACATATCCTGCCGAGCAAACAACCGAATAGATTCTTCCGAAGTCTTTCGACCCAAAGAGTGAGAGGAGCAGCATAGGCATTGCCGTTCCAACGATGGCAAACATGACATCATTTACTCCGGCGGCGATGATGGAAACGGTCTCGTTGCTTCCGCCAACCATGAGAAGCAAAAATGAAAGAATGCTGACCGCCGTCCATGCGACTGTCGCTTTAATGGCGCCGAGCTTGTCGCATGTCTTACCTACAAAGGGATTTAGGAAGATATCGGAAAGCGAAGCTGCCGAAACCATCAAGCTTCCTACGATGGGATTGAAGCCGACCTCACTTGCATAGGTTGGGAACAGTTGGTTCATGCAACAAGTGAGTTGTGCCACGCAAAGTAGGAGGGCGCAGAGGATGAACGACGGAGTTTTCACAACATCGCGGAGCATCATACCGGTAAGGGAGTCTTCCTGCTCATCAACACCGTGACCTTCACGGGCTTCGTTGACGATTTCTCCGTACGGAAGCATATTGCGATCGGATGGTTGAAAGCGAATGATAAATGCGCTTGTGGGCAAAATCATAGCTGCCGAAATGGCTGCAAGTACAATGAATCCCATGCGCCAGCCCTGCTGCTCAATGACCAGCGTAATGACAGGGCTAAGCAGAAGTGTGCAAAGGGAATTGACGCCCCAAGCGAGGCCGATGGCAAGACCAGATGATTTCCTAAACCATTGATCGATGACGTCAGACATGCAGACGCCCGTTGTGAACGAAAAGCAGACGCCGATCACTGCGGCGGAGACGATGAACATCCAGACCTCGGTGTAGAACGCCATTGCGGCACCAGCAGCAATAAGGACGAGTTCAACGCAAATATGCCATGGTTTGCCGATTACTTTTGGAATGAAGCGACTCAAAAGTGGAAGTCCAAGCGCAAGACCAAGAAGGATCGCGGTGAAATAGAAAGAAAAAGAAGTGTAGTCAAAGCCCAGGTCTTCACATACTGGAGCAACGAATGAGCCGGCAATAATGCTATATGTGCCAGTTGTTCCGGCGGACATTAAGCCGAGCGCAATAACGACGATCCAAGCAAATGCGCCGCTTTCACGGGGGCGACCATTTTTGGCTGGTGTGGTGAGAGTCATGGTTACTCCATTTCTATCGGCAATACATCCTATATGCCTACCGATAGGTATATAAACCAGAGAACTCTTCGTCAAGCATTAAGCGGGGAGAGGGGGCCTTAACGTGCCGAACGGTAATTGGGCCCTTGCGAAAGCGAGGTCTAATACTTTTCCCGGGAAGTGAACGGCTAGATTTGGACCCCCGTAGCATTGACATTTTTAGGCGTCAAAACCGCAGGATTCGACTGGCAAAACTGCAGAAAATTGCTTGCCAAAAGTGCCGATGCTTCGGGGGTCCGTTTTCGCTCGTTCACTTCCCGGGAAAAGTATTAGACCTCGATTTCGCAGTCCCCAATGTGACAAAGGGAATGTCCCTTTGCCGCGTTATTCGGAGCGTAGGGCCTCCACGGGGTCTTTCTTGGATGCACTGCGGGCCGGCAGCAGGCCAGCGACAACCGTCAGCAGCACCGAAATCGCGATGAGCACCAGCGCATCCTGCGCAGGCAGGCTCATCAGGTTGGGTACTTGTTTGGCAGCAAGCGCCCAGGTATTAACCGGGAAGCTCACGAGCACCACGACGACAATGGCAAAGACGCCGGCAATGAGGCCCTCGATAAAGGTCTCGGCGTTGAACACGTTGGCCACGTTGCGCTTTGACGCGCCAATCGCACGCAGAATGCCAATCTCCTTTTTGCGCTCCAGCACGCTGATGTACGTGATGATGCCGATCATGATGGAGCTCACCACCAGGCTGATGCTTACGAATGCGATGAGCACCAAGCTGATGGTGTTCACGATGTCGGTCACCGAACCCATGATGATGCCCATGTAGTCGGTGTACGAAATTGCCCGATCATCGTGGCCAGCGGCTTTGACCTGCTTGTTGTACGCATCGATGTGATCGAGTACGCGCTCCTTGGCCTCAAAGTCGCGCGGGAAAATCTTGACCGAGATGGGGTCCGCCTCGTCCGCATAACCCAACGTGGTCAGATTGTTGTCGTAGGTGAGCTTCGAAGCCTTGGCATAGCTCATCATGAGCGAACTCAGGTCCTCGGCGTCCATGTTGAAATGGATGGCACGAGCAAAGGCGCTCGCATCCACGTGCATGGCGCTCGCCAGGTTGGCAAAACTCGAAGACATCTGCGTCGCCATCTGGTCCATAAGCCCCGCTGTGCCCGCCTTGAGCTGGGACGATACCGTCGACGCTATCTGCTCGCTGATTACCTTCATCACCTGATCCATAGCCTGCTGCAGATACGGAGCCAGCTGCTTTTGCACATAGTCGGTCATCGCCTGTTGCAGGCGCTCGGCCAGGGCATCGCCGCCGAGCGCCTTCAATTGAGCCAGGCATTGCTGGGCTGCGGCATCATTCTCAAGATACGTCGAGAATGCGGCAGCGAGCTTTGACGCGTCTTTAAGATCTTCGGGCGACAGCGCCTTAAACTGATCAGACTGCAAAAAGCCCTCAAACAGTTGGTTGGCAAGTATTCCCACCTGCTGCATTTGCTCGGGCGTGAGCTCCAGACCGTCAAAGATGCCCGAGAAATCTGGAGCCGGTGCTTTTGCCATGATGTCGCTGAAGTCGATGTCCTTGCCAACGTCCGAGAGGTCAATGTCCAACCCGGATAAGTCGATACCAGAAAGGTCCATACCGCCGGCCGCACCCGAAAGTGCAGACGCATCAAACGAGAACGCGCTCTTGAGCGCCGCCTCGTCCACGCTGAACATGCTGCTCAGATCCACGCCTTGTTTGGCCTCGCCTTGCAGTTCGTCGAAGGTTTTGCCCGTAAAGACATCCGTCTCGGTGTGAGCAAACTGCTCCTGCACAATCTGCGAATCGGCAGCGCGCTCCATAAGCTGACGAGTCAGTGCATGCGTGTAGGCAATGCCCGGGGTCAATGCGCTCGCGTTGGCCGTCTCGTTAGGTCGTACCACGCCCACAATGCGCACGTCAATACCGTCGGCAACCTTGGCCGTCATAAAGTCGGCATCGTCAGACATGTCAGTCCACATGCCGGTCTCTTCGTTTTTGCGATACGCATCGGCCGGCGACAGCACCTTAAACGTGGTAGACAGCGCATCGTCGTAGGTAAAGTCGGTGCCGGTCTCGGGCGCCTCAATCTTACCGTCGGCCGTCATAGCACTGTCAACCAGATCGTTGAGCTCATCGATATCCAGCGCACCGATGCTGTAGAGCGTATAGTCGCCCACCGTACCGCGGCTCGAAAGCACCATCACGGCTTCGTTGGCAGACGTGGGCCAATGACCGGCGACGACATCGTACTGGCTATCGAGCAGGCTCTGGTCGTCAATCATCTCGTTAAAGACCGAGGTTCCCATGGATTCCATGCTCACCGTTGCCGCCGAGCTCGCGCCTCCGCTCATGGCCTCGGTCATGGCGTTGGGAACAAGCCGAACGGGTTTCTCGTCACCCTTACCCGCACGATAGACAACCGGCGTCACGCCATAGCCGTACTGGATGGCGTTGACCTCTTTGTCGATACCGTCGCCGCCGTCGTCAAGCCATGCCTTAAAGCTCGTCATGTCGTTGGACTTAACGCTCGCAAACATATCCTTTACGGCCGTGACCACGGGAATCTTATCGGTTCCCTTAGCCTTGCCGCCGACACTGTCGTCGGACGAATCCACGCTTTCAGACGAGCCATCATCCGCGGCCCCCTGTCCGCCCATCATGGACGACAGGTCGTAGTCCTGCTTGGAAATCGTAAGCGGGTAACTCGAGAGCGTGTCCTCCTCGACCTTTTTGATGTAATTGTTCACGCCATTGGACAGCGCCAGAATCGCCGCGATACCGATAATGCCAATCGAGCCCGCAAAGGCAGTCATGGCCGTGCGGCCCTTCTTGGTCATGAGGTTTCGGGCAGAAAGCCCAAGCGCCGTCACAAAACTCATCGAGGTTTTGCGCGTAGGCTTGGCCTCGCGGCGCGTGGCGTCAGCGACATCGAAGGGATCGGAATCGTCGGTGATCTTGCCGTCCGCCAGGCTGACAATGCGCGTGGCGTACTGGTACGCCAGCTCGGGATTGTGCGTGACCATGATAACCAGGCGGTCGCGCGCAACGTCTTTGAGCAAATCCATAACCTGTACGGATGTCGTTGAATCCAAAGCACCAGTCGGCTCGTCGGCAAGGACGATCTCAGGGTCATTGATCAGGGCGCGGGCAATGGCCACGCGCTGCATCTGTCCGCCCGATAGCTGGCTCGGGCGCTTGTTAACGTGCTCGCCCAGGCCAACTTTCTCCAACGCCTCGCGCGCACGCTGGCGGCGCTCGGCATGCCCCACGCCTGTGAGCGTGAGCGCCAGCTCCACGTTTTCCAAGATGGTCTGGTGCGGAATGAGGTTATAGCTCTGGAACACAAAGCCGATGCGGTTGTTGCGGTAGGCATCCCAATCGCGATCGCGAAAATCCTTGGTCGAGATGCCGTCGATCAGCAGGTCGCCGGAATCGAAATGATCGAGCCCACCGATAACGTTGAGCATCGTGGTTTTACCCGAGCCCGAGGGGCCCAGAATGGCCACGAACTCGTTATCCCGAAAAGACAGGCTTACGCTGTCGAGCGCCACCTGGGTAAACGACTGCGTAACGTACCTTTTGCAAATTCCTTTGAGCTCCAACATGGACGGCAACCTCTCCCACGCGGGCGCACTCGCCCACTCTCCCCCGCCGTTCGTATTCGACGCGTTTGTCCTACTCTATCCCCATTTTTTGCCGGCGCCAGTGAGGAATGTAACGAAGCGCGCCAAAAAACGAACGGGACGGCGCCCAAAAGAAGAGGTCCCGAGCGGGACCTCTAAATGGTGGAGATTATCTTGAAAGGCAGCGGACTACTTCGCACAGCGACACACGATCCTCGCCATGCTTTACGCGGTTTTTACTGCTCGCTATTCGCAATCGCCTGGTCGATAAGCTTGTCGAGCGCTGCGCGCTGCTCGGCGGAGCTGATGGCTCCCACGATTGGATCCCCTACGATGTTGCCATTCTGATCGATGACATACGTTGTCGGGAACGAGAACAAATTTGACGTAAACTTACCGGCATCGCTATCCGACTTGAACCAGATGTTCTTATATGTCACGCCCTTCTTGCTCAACACGTCCTTGGCATCTGCAATCTCGCCCTTGTTGCCATCGAGCGTAAAGGAATTGACGCCCACGACCTGGCCGCCCTTCTCGGCAAGCTCCTGATTCAGTTTCTCAAGATCGCCCAGCTCGCCCACGCACGGCTTGCAAGTAGTGAACCAGAAGTTCATGACGGTGACCTTGTTTTTAGAGAACAGCTCTTCGCTATTCACGTCGTTGCCGTCCAGGTCCTTGCCCGTGAAGCTGGGGAACTTCGTCGCCTCGCTCGAAGCATTGGCACCAGCCGTCATGCCAGCGGCCGAAGCGTCGACGCTCTCGCCTGCGCTCGGCGTGCTTCCACAGCCGGGGAACTCCTTCTCCAAGCTCTCGAGCTTGTCCTCGATCTCCTTGATCTGCTGTGCACCGGCCTTGAGCGTCTTAAGCTCATCCGCCGTGAACTCATCCTTGGCGCCGTCGATGGTCTTGAGCAGAAAATCGCCGTAATTGCTGCCGTCCTCAATCATTGCCGAGTCTTTATTTGCCGCATTAAATACCTTTTCCCACAGCGCGTTATCACTCGAAAAGATCTCGTTCTCCTTCTGCATGAGTTTTGCATACAACTCGGCGGCCTCGTCGGCATTGGCCGGCTTCTGCGCAGTGAGTTCTGCGATCTTAGGATCGGAGCTCGCAGATTCGCTCGCATTGCCGCCGGGTGCCGAGCACGCCACAAGACACAAGGCCAGTACCGGCACCATAAACAGGGCCGCAATCTTAGAAAGCTTCATGGTCATTCCTCCGTTTTGTCGAAGCTTGTTTACTTTTTATCGGCGGTCAAGGGAAGCTTTTCCGCCGACACATCCAGGCCATAGCGATAGCTGATGGCATCGACGGGGCAGGCCCCGATGCACTTTCCGCACCGGATACATTCGGCATGATTGGGCGCGCGGACCACATCAACGTCCATCTGACAAACCCTTGAACACTTGCCGCACGAGACGCATTTGCACGCGTCAACCTGAATCCCCAACAAGGACACCTTATTCATGAGCGCATAGAATGCGCCGAGTGGACAAATCCATTTGCAGAAGGGGCGGTAGAACAAAACGCTCAGCACTACCACGGCAATGAGAACGGCAAGCTTCCAGGTAAAGAGATGTCCCAACGCAGATCGAATGCCGGCATTGGCGATGGCCAGCGGAATGGCGCCCTCGAGCACACCCTGTGGACAGATGTACTTACAAAAGAACGGGTCGCCCATGCCCACGTCGTTAACCACCAAGACGGGCAGCAGCACCACGGCAAACAGCAGCACGACGTACTTGATGTATGTGAGCGGCTTGAGCTTTTTCGTGGAGAACTTTTTGCCGGGAATCTTATGAAGCAGCTCCTGCAGCCAGCCAAACGGGCACAGAAAGCCGCATACAAAGCGTCCCAGCAGCACGCCGAGCAAAATGAGCGTACCGGTAACATAGTAAGAAAAGTTGAACTTGGATGAACCTACCACCGACTGGAACGACCCGATGGGGCACGCACCCGATGCCGCGGGGCACGAATAGCAATTAAGTCCAGGTACGCAGACTGTTTTTCCCGCGCCCTGATAGATACCGCCTTTGGCAAAGTTTGGCAGGTGAATATTGGTGACCAGCGTCGCCGCCGCCTGAATGAATCCGCGAAATCGGGCCAAAACATGCGACGCAGTGTTTTCTCTTTTATCCAATTCCGATACACTCCAAGCACAGCCTAATCGCTTTGGCCAGCACGGCATCCGCCTCGCCACGCATAACGCCAAAGCACACCATGGCAATTCCGACGATCAACAAAGCGACCTGTACCACGGGTTTTACCGCTTTGAACAACCCAACCACTCCTTTCGTTACGCGACCATTGGACCATATCGACTATAAAATCCGTGTTAAGCGCGATTTGGAATGTGCAAGGAGACTGTTATGCGTATTTTGATCGTCGAGGACGAGCGGGCGCTGTGTGACGCAATCGCGCGCAGCTTGCGAAACTTGGCGTACAGCGTCGACTGCTGTCACGACGGACAGGAAGCGCTCGACCTACTGGACGTTGAGGCCTTCGACCTCGTGGTACTCGACCTCAACCTTCCCCGTATCGATGGCATGGCCGTGCTCAGGGAACTTAGGAAAACTGACTGCGAGACTAAGGTACTGATTCTGTCCGCACGTGGCGAAGTATCCGATAAAGTTGCCGGACTCGATGCCGGCGCCAACGATTACCTCACCAAGCCGTTTCATCTGGACGAGCTTGCGGCAAGAATTCGCAGCCTTACCCTCAGACGCTTTACACAAAGCGACATAGTTTTAACCTGCGGAAAGCTCCGCTTTGACACCAAGGCGCGCATCGCTTCCGTGGACAGCGAGGCTTTATCTCTTACGCGCAAGGAAATGGGAATCTTGGAATACCTGATGCTTAATCAGGGGCGTCCGGTAAGTCAAGAGGAGCTTATCGAGCACGTTTGGGATAGCAGCGTGAACAGCTTTAGCAACGCAACCCGCGTTCATATCTCGTCACTCCGCAAAAAGCTACGCAGCGCTTTGGGATACGACCCGATTCGCAATCGGATTGGAGAGGGCTACGTTATGGAGGATGGAGAATGAAAGGGCTTTCGCTGCAATGGCGTATAACGATTATGACGGCACTGCTCACGTGCGCGGCATGCGTGCTGACGAACTGCCTGGTCGGCTATACGGGCATGCGCTACATGGATGCCATCGGCAGCGACATCTCGGCCCTTAGCGCAGCCGGCGTAGATGCACCTCAGGCGTTTGACCCAACGAAGGGGAGCCTCGATGACGAGGTCACGATCGTCGTAAACGACGCACAGGAGTCTTTTGGCACGACAGCCTGGTACATCACGGCTGGAGTCACACTCCTTGGCGGCGCGCTGGCATACTTTGTGAGCGGCCGTGCACTCAAACCGCTGCACGATTTTGCTGCACAGGTTGAGCGTGTGCAGCCTGACAACCTAAGCGAAATCAGACTCAGCGAAGATGTACCCACCGAGTTACAACGATGCAGCGCCTCTTTCAACGACATGATCGCCCGTCTTGGCGAAGGGTTCTCTGCACAGCGTCAGTTTACCGGCAACGCCGCACACGAGCTGCGCACCCCGCTCGCCCTTATGCAAGCACAGATTGAACTATTCATCTCCGAGCACCCCGGTTTGCAACCCGAAACGGCCGAGCTGCTCGGCCTGCTACAAGAACAAACCGAGCGCATGTCTCGAATGGCCAAGGTATTGCTCGAGATGAGCGAGCTCCGCAGCGTTCCTTGCGAGGACGATGTGGAGCTTGGTCCCTTGTCCGAAGAGGTCCTCACCGACCTTGCGCCACTTGCCGAGAATAAGGGCATAGCCCTCAATTGTGCTGGAGACGCTTTAGTAATCGGGAACGATGCGCTCCTCTATCGGCTGGTGTTTAACTTGGCCGAAAACGCCATCCGTTACAGCCGCCCCGACTCGACTGTCAACGTCTCCATCAGCGACAGCGACAACCACGTGTTCCTGCGAGTCGAGGACCAGGGCCCGGGAATAACCAAGCAGTACCGTGAGAGCATCTTCCAACCGTTCTTTCGCCTGGATAAATCCCGCAGCAGGGCATACGGCGGCGCAGGACTCGGACTAGCGCTCGTTTGGGAGATTGCAACGCTTCACGGTGGCACGGTAGAGGTTGAAACAAGTTCCGAGAACGGGACCACCATGCTCGTAAGCCTTCCAAAACGATCCGTAGCGTTAACCGAACAGTAAAACGAAAGGGGTCCCGAGCAACAGGAGTACAATTGCTGCTATTGTTGCCAGCTGTTGGGAGATGGAAGATGGACTGCGATGGCTACCCATGCGTTCCCATGCCGTTGATGTGCACCGCCTTTGTGCCGGGGCAGATTGACGCTGCGGTTGCAGGCATTTCCGACCCCGATTCACGCACCATCGCCACGGCAGAAGCGCTGTACTTTCGCGGACAGGCCACCCTCGCTGCCAAGACAGCACGCCCCTATCTTGACGCCACCGACCCCGCACTGCGCTATTCCGCATGCTTTATCTGCGGATATGCCAGTCTGTCGCTCAACCGTATCGCCGACGCCCGCCGGTGCCTTGCGGGCATCCTCGATACGCCGGCCGACGAGGAATCATCCGCTATCCACGCCACGCATATCCTGTTCGCCTCGGCCGCAAGCGTCCTGCTGCACTTGCCTTCCCCGTATTCTGCCGAAGAGTTTTATCCACTTGCGGCGCATCTGCCCGAAGGCCTGCGCCTGTTCGCCAGCTACGTGATGGCGCACGCCTTGTATCTGCGCGGCGAATACGGCCGCAGCCTGGGCATGGCGGAAAACGCCCTGATTATGAAACAGGGAAGTTATCCGATCTCGGAACTGTTCCTGCACCTGGCAGCCTCCATGGCATGCATGAGCCTCAAGGACATCGACGCCGCAAAGGCACACTTCGGAGCCGCTTGGGGCATTGCGCGCCCCGACGGCCTTATCGAGCTCATTGGCGAGCACCACGGCCTTTTACAGGGGCTCATCGAGGCGTGCCTAAAAACGCAATACCCAGACGACTTCGCGCGCATCATCGAGATCACGTACCGCTTCAGCTACGGCTGGCGGCGCATCCACAACCCTGATTCGGGCGAGGACGTGGCCGACGATCTAACGACCACGGAATTCACCATGGCCATGCTCGCCTGCCGCGGATGGACCAACGCCGAAATCGCACGCCACATGGAAGTATCGCCGGGCACTGTTAAAAACCGCCTATCAGGAGTGTATGCCAAGCTTGGTATCGGAACTCGCGCCGAGCTGGTTGCCCACATGTTGCGCTAGCGGCCAGACTGCCCGGCGTATCGAAAGCGCTCCGGGGGGCCTGACGCTTTCGCGCGCTCAAATTGGACATTTTGGCCATCGAACGGCACTACCGTGACAGGATGCCTTCTCGCAAAATTGGATTATTTCCACCGATGCCTGCGGGATGGGAGCCAAAGATGCTTGATCGCCGTTCGTTACTTGTTGCCGGAGCGTCCTCGCTGGCGAGCATTATGTTGCCGCGCGTGCCAGGAAGCGCAAACGCCTTCATATTGCCGTTCGCGCCCACCGAAGCCTATGCCGACGAAAAAGACCCCTTCAGGGTGCTCGTTCTCTCGCGCACCATGTTTGGTGTGGTCGTGGTCGATGTCGCCAACAAGAATACGCCCATCGCGGGTGCCCAGGTCACGCTCACATCGCGCTATGCCGCAGGCAAGCAGCTCACCGCCACTACCGATGACGAAGGCACGGCCATTTTTGAGGTCGCGCCGCTTTCGGAAGGCTACGTGGACGAGGCAACGCTTCTCGACGCGTACGACTTTAACGGCGGCATCTCCATTAGCATGGCAGGCTACCGCGATGTCGAGATTCCCCTCGCGCGTATCCAGGGCGGTACTGCCATTACCGCTCCCACGCGTCCACTCTCCGATGGCCAGCCGTACTTTCGCCAGCTCACGTTCGACGAATGGGACATCCAGTACGCCGACGCTACGTTCATGGCATTGCCGAAGGACGACGCCGGAAACGACCAACCCGACACGCACGCCTTTACCGTGCAGGCACATCTGCCACAGGGTGGACAGGCAACGCTGCACATCAACAAGGTAATGCCCGCCACGGGCAGCTCGCCCGAAACCGTCACGCAGATTGGCCAAGTCAAGGCCAGCGCATCGGGCACGAATAATCTGGCGACGTTCACGCTCGAAGACAAGTTCCTCGATGCAGCGTCAAACCTTCTGGAGGAAGGGTGCAAGCTGCGCTTTGTCCTCGACTACCAGGGCAAAACCTACACGCTCTCATCCCCTATGGCCGTTGTTACCGCGCCGGCGGCAAAGGCGGAATCCGGATCGACCACTATCGTCCCCACTACCATGGACCAAGAGATCACTCCGTTTGATTTCCCGGCGGCGTTTCCCGGCATCGGCGGCAATAAGTTCACGTGCTGGATGCCCTCGTTCCCCATTTTGTTCGATTTCTCGTTTGCCGGATACGTGCTGTTTGGCGGAGGATACAAGCCGGTCGGCTACATGAACGATTCGGGCAATCCGGATCCGGAGTACTGGAAGAAGTCACCGCGCGAGTCGGGCACCAAGCAAGCAAACCGCTACCTCGACGAGATGGAGGGGAAGTGGAATCAGTACAAAAGCATGAGTGCCGGTTCGGGCACCGATCCAAGAAACACCAAGCTCCTTCGCCACCATTGCACGCTGCTGTTCACGATGGATATCGCCACACAGCTGTACGGCTCGCTCGCCTACGATTGGGTGGGCAAAACCTGGGGTAACAACAACGACCCCGCATACGGCAATATTAAGGCACTCTTTCAAGTAAGAACCGACCTCAATTGGACCGAGCAGTTTACCCTAGGACCGGTGCCGTTTTTCCTAAACGTCAACCCCTGGGTGCTGGCAAAACTGGCGCTCGCCGTGGGCGCCCACACGCACGGCAGCGGCGCGGCGTTTTTCAAGAACATTTCGCTCGACTATTCCAATACGTCGGGATCGTTCACCATCCAGATCGGGCTTGCCGTCACCTTTGGCGCCGGCGTTGCAGGCGTCGCCTCGTCTGCCGTGCGCGGCGCCGCATCCCTCACGCTGTTCATTGGGTATGAGAAGGCGGACGGGCACCAGCTTCCGCGACTGCGCGTAGGTGCAGACGTCGATGTCGATGTGATACTCCAGTTCGTAATGTTCAAGTGGACCACCAAGGCTTGGTCGGGGTCGTGGCCCACACTCCTCGATTCGTGGAATATGTCGGTGAACAATGGCAACCAGTATGTGCTCCAGCGCTCTGAGCTCGCATTGGGTGGAGATACGCCTTACACGCTGGATGCCCGCTTCGGCACGCCCGGCAACATCGAGGCGGGCGGCGTGCCGCAATTTATCGCATCGGCCACCATCGTCACCAACGCCGAACTGCTCGCACGCGCCGAGGTTAAGGCCACTGCCGTAAACACCGCGCCTGTCGTGCGCGATTGGGATCAAGCGGTCACGCGCATTGAGCTCGAGGCGGATGCAGAAAGCGACGACACGGGACAGATCGAGCATTTCGTCCATGCACTGATAGAGAACGACGAAAACGCCGCGCCGATGTATGAGTACACCTACATCGGTCAGGCAACGAACACCGTTGCCGACCCGAACGCCGATTCTGCCGGCGTGTCGGAGGACGAGCGTGGCGGCATCAAGCCCTCGAGCGACAACGTGCTGTTTGCTGGCGTGCTCAGCGAAGCCCACATGAAGCTGGCAATGATTGCCGGCGTAGAATGCCTGTTCCGTATCGCCTCGGTGCGCTACGGCGACAATGGTCGCTCGCGCCTGGTGGTACACACAAAGGCAAACGGAACGTGGTCCGCTCCCACGCCTGTGGACTTTCCCCTCGGGTTTGGCGAGGGCGACGTGGAGCGCGACAGCATATACGATTACGACTTCGACGTAGTGGAATATACGGACGGAAGAGGAAACCAGGACGCCTACGTGCTGCTGGTCTCGGGCGAGCGCCCCGCCGGCGACGACACCCTTTTCGATATGGCAAGCACAGCCGGCATACTGTCCGTTGTGCGCCTGCGTATAAGCAACGACGGAGTTCGCGTGATATCGCACACGTCGTGGCGCAGCATCTCGCGCGGCCGCCTTCAGGAGGATGGCTACCATTGCCTGCAGTGCCCACGCATCACGGTGGGCAAGACACTTGTCAACGGGCACCTGTCGGGCGCCTACCTCCACCGCCGCGGAACCACCACAGAAAAGGCGCTCGGCAGCGAGGCCGAGGTTGCGCTGGAGTGCTTTACCCTGTGGTCGGACGTTTCGGGCGACAGCCTGACGTTCCGCCAAGTTCTCCGCTTTCCGCAGGCACCGTCGAGCATCGAGCTCGGCGCGCTCGAGAATATCAACGGCAAAATGGTGGTGCCCGTTGCATACGAGACCGCAGGCGGTTGTGGCTGTGCATCGTACGCCGTGATCGGCCAGTCCATTGCGGGCTGGGGCGTTATGTCGCCAGATGCCACAGTACCCCACGCGGTGCCGTGGCCGCAGCACACGGGCTTTTTGGCTACCGTCAACGAGCAACTGCAGCATATTACTTGGACGCGAGGCGCACCGGTATTTGCAACGCAGCCCGTGGGTGCCGCAGGCTGCGGCCCGGCATCGTTCAGCGTAAGCAACAACGGCAGGTGCGTGCTCTATGTAGAGAACACCGATGGCAAGGTGGGACAAACCTACGACGAAGAAGGCAACCCGGTAGCAGTGATGGGCAAGCACTTCCGCATCTTCGCCAGCACCTTGGCAGGCGATCTGTTCACGGAGCCGTTCGTGATGTGCGAGCTGGACCATCCCGTCGATCAGATAACGACTTTTTTGACGTCGGGAGGCATGCTCTCTGCGCTCGCCACGCACATTGTGAACGCAGAGAAGAGCGAGGCAGAGCTGCACGGCATCGAAGTGCCCTTGGTGGCGTGTGCCACTCCGACGGGCGCGGTCGCTACCTCGGGCGCGGTGGTGCCCGGAGCAGCAGGCGAATCCTTCATGGTCACGGTGCGAAACGACGGCAACACCTTGCTGACCGCTGGCACGATCGATCTGTACCGAGAGGACTCCAGCCAGCCGTTCTCCAGTGCATCCATCGGGTTCGGAGCGAATGCACGAATGGCATCGATCTACGATCCGGAGCTCGCCGAGGATGCTTCGGCCAACGACATGGCACACGTGAAGTACGCGCTCGAGACGCTGGGCGCACGTTTTGCGACGCACCCACTGGTTGCCGACAATGGCAACGCCGTGCTGGCACCAGGCTGCACGGCACAGTTCCGCATGAGCTTCGCCATCCCCGAGAGTTGGAGCGACGAAGTGGGCAAACGCGTAACGCTGTATGCGAAGGCGCGTGATCTGGTGGCGCTCGACCCCGTAACACTCGAAGAGATTCGACCGGGCGCAAACTCGGCGCTGGGTGCCGTACTGCACGAGCTTCATGTGCCCGACGCGGCATGCGAACGCTCGGAAGTTCAGGTCGGCGTATGCGACAGCACGGATACGACAGGACTTCACGACGCCCCGATGACAGCAGACGGCGATGGTGGCTCGAGCGGCGGCGGTGCTGACGAGGGCGGCGGCTCCGGCGGAAGCAGCTCCGGCAGTGGCAAGGACCACGGCAATAACAAGCGCTCCGGAAAAGCGGGCGCGCTCGCCGGCACGGGCGATGTCAACGCTCCCCTTACGGCAGCCGCTGCAGCACTCGCCGCGGCAGGCGCCGGCCTTATCGCCTACAGCGCCCGCCGCATGGCGCTCGAAAAAGACACCGCCAAGGAGGTCAATTCGGATAAGCCTCGCTAGCTCCTAGTTACTTTTGTGAGAGACGCCGACTCGGCTCATCGAACATCAAATGGGCTGGTTCTGGATACCCAGAGCCAGCCCATTTCGCATTAGATATCGTCAGTGGAGTTGAGTTCTGCCTCGAGCTTGGCACGGCGTCTTTTCGCCAACAATCCACACGACATGTCTTCGACAGCGTATCCAACCGCAAACGCAGCAAGACACATTCGGCCGTCTTCAAACTTACTCGGACAGAGCCGACTCGGTTTTGTCCGAGTAAACGAATCTCCATCGAACTCCGAACGATTGTTCGATGGATTTCGTGTTGGTTGGAATCGTCTGTGGGCTGGGCTATGCTACCTTGACTATCTATATGACTTAAACGCAGCAAAGGAGCACCGAGAGAGCGAGTATGGCAAAAAACACCGCAAACTATGGTAACGACAGTATCCGCCAGCTCAAGGACGAGGAGCGCGTACGCCTGCGCCCCGCCGTCATCTTTGGCTCGGACGGGCTCGACGGCTGCGCGCATGCCGCCTTCGAGATCCTGTCCAACGCCGTTGACGAGGCGCGCCAGGGCTACGGCAAGCTCATCACCCTTACCGCCTTTCGCGATGGCTCTATCCAGGTAGAGGACAATGGCCGTGGCTGCCCGCTCGACTGGAACCCTTCCGAGAAGCGCTTTAACTGGGAGCTCGTCTTTTGCGAGCTCTACGCCGGCGGCAAGTATAACAACAACCAGGGCGGCGACTACGACTTCTCGCTCGGTACCAACGGCTTGGGCTCGTGCGCGACCCAGTACGCATCCGAGTACATGGACGTCACGGTTTGGCGCGACGGCAACAAGTACTCCCTGCACTTTAAGAAGGGCAAGGTCGTCGGTGCCAAAAAGAAGGCACTCGAGATTGAGCCCAGCGACGAGGATCGCACCGGCACCACCATTAAGTGGCGTCCCGATCTTGAGGTCTTTACCTCCATCAGCATCCCCCACGATTGGTATCGCGAGACAATGCGCCGCCAGGCCGTGGTCAACGCCAACGTGACCTTCCGCCTGCGTATCGAGGGCGACGATGGCGAGTTTTCCGAAGAGGATTTTTGCTATCCAAAGGGCATCGAGGACTACGTGCTCGAGAAGGTCGGTACCGACTACCTCACCGAGCCCTTCTTTATCGAGGCCGACCGTCGCGGTCGCGATCGCGAGGACCTGCCCGACTACAACGTGAAGATTACCGCGTGCATGTGCTTCTCGCGCACCTTCATGATGCAGGAGTACTACCACAACTCATCGTGGCTCGAGAACGGCGGTTCGCCCGAGAAGGCCGCCCGCAGCGCTCTGACCAGTGCCGTCGATGCTTACATTAAGCAACAGGGCAAGTACAACAAAAACGAGAGCGGCATTAAGTGGCAGGATGTCCAGGACTGTCTGGTGCTGGTGACCAACTGCTTCTCCACCCAGACGTCCTATGAAAACCAGACTAAGAAGGCCATCAACAACCGCTTTATCCAGCAGGCTATGACGGCCTTCTTTAAGGAGCGCCTCTCGACTTACCTGATCGAGAACAAAGACGCCGCCAACAAGATCATGGAGCAGGTGCTCATCAACAAGCGCTCGCGCGAGAACGCCGAGAAGACGCGTCAGAGCATCAAGACCAACCTGCAGCAGAAGACCGACATGGCCAACCGCGTGCAGAAGTTCATCGACTGCCGCTCCAAGGACAAGAGCCGCCGCGAGATCTACATCGTAGAGGGCGACTCGGCGGCAGGCGCCATTCGCACCTCGCGCGATGCCGAGTTCCAGGGCGTTATGCCCGTCCGCGGCAAAATCCTCAACTGCCTAAAGGAGGACTATCCACGCATCTTTAAGTCCGACATCATCATGGACCTCATGCGCGTGCTGGGCTGCGGCGTGGAGATCAAGGACAAGCGCATCAAAAACCTTGGCGCCTTTGACCTGGACAACCTCAACTGGAACAAGGTCATCATCTGTACGGACGCCGACGTCGACGGTTACCACATCCGCACGCTCGTGCTCACCATGCTTTACCGCCTGGTGCCCACACTTATCGACGAGGGTTACGTGTATATCGCCGAGTCGCCGCTCTACGAGATCAACTGCAAAGAGAAGACCTACTTTGCCTACACCGAGCTCGAGAAGAACGGCATCCTCAAGGAGATTGGCGACCAAAAGTGCTCCATCAACCGCTCCAAGGGTCTTGGCGAGAACGACCCGGACATGATGTGGCTCACCACCATGAACCCCGAGACGCGTCGCCTGATCAAGGTGGAGCCCGAGGACGTCACCAAGATGGAGACCATGTTTAACCTGTTGCTGGGCAACGACGAAGCGGGCCGCAAGCGCCATATCTCCGAGCACGGCAAGGAATATCTGGACCAGCTGGACCTGCAATAGCAGCAAATCGATAACGACGGCCCATAAGAAGTTCAAGAGGAAATCGTGGCAAAGAAGAAGACGAAGAACCAGCCAAAGAAAAAGCAGGTCAACGCCGAGAACGTCATCGGCCTGCACTCCGAGGTCACCGACCAGCCGATCACGCAGACGCTCGAGGTCAACTACATGCCCTACGCCATGAGCGTCAACGTCTCGCGTGCATTCCCCGAGATCGACGGCTTTAAGCCCTCGCACCGCAAGCTGCTCTACACCATGTACAAGATGGGTCTGCTCAAGGGCGAGCGCCAGAAGAGCGCCAACATCGTGGGCCAGACCATGAAGCTCAACCCGCACGGCGACGCCGCGATCTACGAGACGATGGTGCGCCTGGCGACGGGCAACGAAGCGCTGCTTGCCCCCTTCGTGGAGTCGAAGGGCAACTTTGGCAAGTACTATTCGGGCGACCTGAGCTACGCCGCCTCGCGTTATACCGAGGCCAAGCTCTCCCCTATCAGCGCCGAGATCTTCAAGGACATCGACAAGGACCCGGTCGACTTCGTTGACAGCTACGACGGCGCTATGAAGGAGCCGCGTCTGCTACCCACCACGTTCCCTAACATCCTCGTCTCGGCCAACAAGGGCATCGGCGTCGCCATGGCATCCGACATCTGCGGCTTCAACCTCAACGAGGTCTGCACTGCCACGATGCACTACCTGCAGGATCCCGACTGCGACCTGCTCGAATATATGCCCATGCCCGACTTCTCAACCGGCGGCGAGATCATCTACCGCCGCGAGGAGATGGAAAAGATTATCGAGACCGGCCTTGGCAGCTTCCAAATCCGCTCCCGCTGGCGCTGGATTCCCGAAGAGCGCATCATCGAGGTCTACGAGATCCCCTACACCACCAAGACCGATGTCATCATCGAGCGCATCGTCAAGCTCTCCAAAGAGGGCAAGGTCAAGGAGATCGCAGACATTCGCGACGAGACCGACCTCTCGGGCCTGCGCATCGCCATCGACCTTAAGCGCGGTGTCGACCCCGACAAGCTCATGGCCAAGCTCTATCGCTCGACCACGCTGCAGGATTCGTTCTCGTGCAACTTCAACGTGCTCGTCGACGGCTATCCCCGTGTTATGGGCGTGCGCCAGATTCTGCACGAGTGGGTCAAATGGCGTATTGAGTCCACGCGTCGCCGCATTAACTTTGACCTGGGCAAAAAGTCCGAGCGTCTGCACCTGCTGCACGGCCTCGAGGCGATTTTGCTCGACATCGACAAGGCCATCGCCATCATCCGCGGCACCAAGCTCGAAGCCGAGGTCGTGCCCAACCTTATGAAGGGTTTCGATATCGATGAAACCCAGGCCGAGTTTGTTGCCGAGCTCAAGCTCCGCAACATCAACGAGGAGTACATCCTCAATCGCACCAAGGACATCGCCAAGCTCGAGGGCGAGATTGCCGAGCTTGAGGAGATCCTTTCCAGCGAGGAAAACATCAAGAAGGTCATCAGCGACGAGCTGGCCGCGGTCAACAAGAAGTACGTGATGCCGCGCCGCACGGGCAGGATCGAGCCCCATGAGGTTATCGAAGTAAGCTTGGAGCCCGAGGTCGAGGAGTACCCGGTCACCATCATGCTCTCGCGCGATGGCTACCTTAAGAAGATGACGGACCGCGTACTCAAAAAGGCGACCACGCTCAAGTACAAGGACGGCGACAAACCCTTTATCGAGTTCCCGTCCTCCAACACGCACGAGCTGCTCGTGTTTACCAACAAGAGCCAAGTGTACAAGTGCAAGGTTGCGGCGTTTGAGGACACCAAGTCGGCACAGCTGGGCTCATACCTGCCGACTGACCTTGAGATGGAACCCGACGAGAGTGTCATCTGGGTCATCGACCCCGAGGACTACAAGGCCGACGTGCTGTTTGTCTTTGAGAACGGCCGCGTGGTGCGCGTCGCGCTTTCTGGATACGTCACCAAGACCAACCGCAAACGCCTTAAGAACGCCATCTACGGTGGCAGCAAGCTGCTGCATGCCCAGGTGCTCAAGGAGGACCGCGACATCGCGCTGGTCTCGAGCGACTACCGCCTGATGAACTTCAACACGTCGCTGCTCAAGACCAAGACGACCACCAACACGCAGGGCGTCCAGGCCTTTACCGCCAAGAAGGGCCGCTCGGTCACCACCGTCGGCACGACCGAGGAGATCCTTGGCGCCGGCGTCTCGGCCGAGAAGTTCACCGCGCAGAGCCTCCCCTCAGCCGGTGCCCTCATGAAGGAAAACGACATGCCGAGTTTGTTTGATTAGGACGACGGCAGAACCGCCATAGTTTTACAAAGCAGCGGGGCCCGGAGCGCAGCAATATCGCGCCCCGGACCCCGCTCGTTGCAACGTAGTCGGAATAATAGAAATCCCCGTTTTTCACTCCTGCAATCCCGCGGCACAAGACATGTTAAACCGTTAGCAAAACTTGCAAAAATTAGCAAAAGTTGCAAAAACTAGCAAAACCTGCAAAGGGGCCACCATGGATCGCAGCAAATGTCTCCGCCATGCCAGGCATGCTCGAAGATATTATCGAGCGAACCAAAGAAGCGGCAGATAGCCGCCTCTCATAGTCTCGCGCGTGCATAAGCAGCGTTCAGATTGAGCCAGTCGGCATCGATTGGACATATGCTCAGGAGACTCAGGGTAACTGGCGCACGGACATGAATGGCGTCTTCAGGCAACTCGAGAAGCATGACGTCGGGCTTCTCTCGAAACGACCTATCGGGAACTTTCCGATAAAGACATTGAGTTTTTGCTCGCGATGCTGCCCGATTCTGGCCCCAGCAGGGTCTCGGAGATAGCCAAACGCATGGGCGTTGCCAGCAACTATGCAAGCCAATATAAACGCCGTCTCCTCGAGGACGGCGTCATCGGAGAGCGAGGGCGTGGTCTCGTTGGCTTTGACATCCCCGCATTCAGGGAGTTCCTGAGTGAGAAGGCCTCCTAGCACGCCGAGATTGTCCGCAAGGGCAACGGCGCATGGCAATCAACGATTCACCTGGCAAGGACGGCAAGCACTTCAAATAACGCCGATTGCCATGCACTCTTCTTGTTCTTAGGCAAGCTTGCGAGCGAGCTCTCGCACCTCTTCCAACTTGGGCGAGGAGGCCATGCTGTCACGCTCGGTCATACCGCTGATGGTGACAATGCCCTGGTCCTCCCACTTGCAGTACGCGCAGGTTGACTTGTACATAGCGATCGCCGCATCATAGACGCCCTCGCTGTGGCTATCGAGCAAAAGGGCCGTCTTGGTGAACGGGAAGCCCGTAGCACCGAAGGCGTACAGGCGGTCGATGGCGGCCTTCTCCTGCGCAGTGATATCAAACCAGTAGATGGGCGAAGCAAAGACAACCATATCGGCGCCTTTCAGCGACTCGATCACGTCGGCCATGTCGTCCTTTTGCACGCAGGTGCCCTCATGGGTAAAGCAGTACTGGCATCCCAGACAACCAGCAATCTTCTTGCTGGCAACGCGGACGACTTCGACCGTATGGCCACCCTCCCGCGCGGTCTCGGCAAACGCCTCGGCCATGGTGTCGGTATTGGCGCCCTTGCGCGGGCTACCACTCAATACAACGATATTCATAGAAATCTCCCTCCTTCATGCCGCAGGCGCGCGGCATATTTTTTGGCTCTGTTAGACCAGGATTGACATGCCGACCTGCCGGCTATCTCGCCGTCTCCCCGTCGGGCGCCGGCGTCTTGACCCTCATCTCGAACGGCATCCCGCCCTCTCGGACGAGCGCCCTGAGGAACGCGTTGACGGCGGTGGACATGGACAGGCCGAGCTCGTCCAGGATGGCCGTGGCCTCCTTCTTGACCTCCGGGTCGATGCGGATCGTCGTGGCCGGTATGTTCGACGGCATGGCCTCACCCCTCCTCGTGTATCGCGGTGCGACCATTCTACCGCCTCTATGCGGCGGGCGCGGCCCAGTAGTCCATGTAGGGCGGCTCCACGTTGAACATGTCGCGGACGCGGCTCCTGCAGACGCCGTGCGCGAGCTGCCGCGCGACCGTGCGCTCGGCGGCGCCGGAATCGGTCGCCATGAAGGTTCGGCACCACCTGAACCAGGCGAGGTAGGCATCGAGGTGCTTCGTCGACACGCCCTTGAACGGCTCCATGAAGGCGCCGAGGAGCGAGTGGACGGCGTTGATCCGGTTGATGGTTCCCCCGGAGCGGTCCTTGGGGTCGTAGGCCGCGTGCGCGGCGACCTCGAGCTCGGCGAGGACGCCGACGTAGGCGGCCGCCCTGTCGGTCGCGACGACCGAGCCGGCCGCGATGCGGCCCCTCAGCGCGTTGTTAGCGCTACTGTAAAAACAACCAATTTCGCCATCGCACTTCAGCCGATTCCGCCAACGCAATTTCCCCAATCGCGCCAACGCATTTTCACCATTTCCACCAACGCCGGGGCTTACGCTTCGACC
>CABQWP010000003.1 GCA_902467875.1 uncultured Collinsella sp.
TCACGAGCGGGGGCTCCTGTCGTTTCCGTGCCCCTGGATTGGGTCATAGTGTCTGACTTATGCTCAACCAGTAGCGTAATTAAGCCCCACGTAAAAAGGCCGAAACCCCAAGGGGCTTCGGCCTTTGCTTTCTCGCTGCAGGCGAAACGCAACTTATCGATTCTCGATGCTGCCGATATTCTTGAGCTCGATGGAAATGAGGCCGTTGGGCTCGTTGACGAACTCGATGTATTCGGAGTTCGAACCCATCTCGGCCGGGAAGCTGATCTCGATACCTGTGTCGGTTCGGATCTTATGATTGCGCACCGCCGCGCGTTCGACCTGCTTGCGCTCCACGGGCACACGCTCAGGCACCTTCTCCTCGGTCAGTGCCGCGCGCACGTTCTCCTTGATGACCGGTTCGTCTTCAAAGACCTCATCGACGATATCCCAAGGCGGCAGCTCCTCGTCATCCTCAACCTTCTCGGCAACGGCAGCCTTAACCTTAGCGAGCGCTACAGCCGTGTTGGCACCGTGCTCCTCGGCGACTTCCTCGACCACACGCGTCACGGTGTCGATGACCTCCTTGCCCGATACGCCCGTGTCGCACTGCAGCAGGCCGTCGGGAATGAGCATACGATCCTCGCCGGCAATCTTGCGCTTCTTGTCCACGTAGCCGATCTCCATGGTACTCGCGCGGACGATGGCATAGCTCGGAACCTTTTGCGAAGGGTTCGGCAGAATGGCATAGTGGCGCGCGATGTCGTTACGCACCTCGCCCTCTTCGCGACCCACCTCGTGCATAAAAGCCTGCTTGGAGCCCAGCAGCATCACGGCAAACCAGCGGGCATCCTCATCGTCGTCAAAATCGGCCACGAGCACGTCGGTGGACTCGGCTTTCTCTGCCTTGGTGAGCTCGGAGGAGATAAACTCCGCAATCTGCTGCGACAGGTCCACGAATTCGCGCTCGCCAAAGAAATAGCCCTTGAGCTCGCCGCCAAACGCAGAGTTCTCGGCAAACGTGGCGCGTTTATTGTCGGCCGAGGTACGCGCGCGGCGCAGATGCGTGGTCACGAAGTTGCGCACGGTACGGCTCTCGATATCGAGCTCGCGCTGGCTCATGACGTTGACGGCAGAGTCAAAGTCCAGGATATGCAGAATCGCGTGATTGATTTTCATATACGGCATTCCGTTCTAGATCGATTTCGGCACGAACCAGTATAGCGGTCGAGCCCGCCCCAGGTGCATCGGGGACAGGTTGCATTGCACCAATGACTAGCGCAGGAGCTCGGACTGCCACGCCTCGAGTTGTTCTGCCAGACTCTTACCGGCAGCGGGCATGTCGATCTGGGGTCGTTTGGGCAGCAGTGCGCATTTAAGGATTGCCACGATGGTCTGTGAGACAAAGCGTCGCGTATCCTTGTCAAAGCCTTGCGCAGCCTGGAGCATCACGGGTAGACTCTCGCGCAGATTCCCAGCGATATCCGCAAACCGCTCAGCACCCGTAGCCTCAAACACGGAGAACAACGCATCTACAAAACGCTCGCGCTCGCTAGGCCCCACTGCAAGCAGCATCTCGCGAATGGAATCATCAACGTATCGAGCACCGGCGGACAGGCGCTCACAGTACACGAAGTCGTGACCATCAACCACCCAGCTAAAGGGATTGTGCTGCAGCAGGCTGAACTCGGTGCTCTCAACGATGGCATAGTCCTCCTGTGTCTCGAACATCATGCCAAAAATCGACGACCGAGGTAGCGTCTTGTCGATTCGACCGGAAAGATCGGCAAAGGCGTTTCCGTTCAGAAACTCCTCGACGAAGCCCGGACCATCATGGGAATACGCCCGTTCGATTCGCTCACGGGCGACATCGGAGCACATCGCCGCACCGTACACCGCAAGGTTTCCACCCTTGGAATGACCTCCGCACAAAAGCGGCCCGCCAATCGCATCCGCCGCCTCGTCCACATAACGGGCCGCGGATTCCTGGGCCGGCACAGGACACCGGAACGCCATGTTAAAGTCCTCTTTCCAGCCCACAATCGTGCTGTCGGTCCCCCGGAAGGAAAGATAACTAAACCCCGCCGGAAACCGGAACGCCATGGCTGCAAACTGCTCTGTCGCCACCACATCGCTCACGGCACGATAGCCGCAAACGTGCACGCCACGGTAGCGAGGGCTTGCTGCCACGGCCTCCAACAAGGCCCTGCTCCCCTCTGGGTCCCACAAGTCGTCAATCATGTCCCGGTAGCACTCGGCGCGCAGCAGTTCGCGTACGTCTAGGCCCTGCCAGTTCGTCAGCTCCGCCATATCGCCCGGCAAACGCAAATAGGACAACCAAGCAAAGACGAGGCTATCCACCGCGCAGAACGGCCGCTCCTCAAACGGATCAAACGCTGTCTGGGCATAGGTCAAAAAATTAGGCGAATCCGACATGGCCCTCCCATCAACTATGGTGCATTGGGGTCAGGTTGCTTTGCACCAAAAAGGCGCCCGGGCCGTGTGGACCCGGACGCCTTCATTGTAGCTTTTCGCTCTAGCGAGCTCGATTTAGCAGGAGAAGTCGACGCTGTCGATGATGTCCTTGAGGGCCTTGGCGGAGGCGGTGAGCTCATGCTGCTCGTCATCGTCCAGCGGCACGGGGACGCGGCAGACAACGCCGTCGCGGCCAACGACGGTCGGCATGGAGATGGCAAGATCGGACAGGCCGTACTCGCCCACCATGAGCGAGGAGACGGGCAGAACGGTCTGCTCATCGCGCATGACGGCGGTGCAGATGCGCTTGACGGCCATGGCGACGCCATAGTAGGTGGCGTGCTTCTTCTCGATGATGGTGTAGGCGGAGTTCTTGACGTCCTCGGCGATACGCTTCTCGGCAGCCTCATGCTCCAGGTGGCCGTGAAGCTCGCAGAAGGTGTTCAGCGGCACGCCGGCAACCTGGGCGCTGGACCAAGCGACGAACTCGGAGTCGCCGTGCTCACCCATGACGTAGGCCTGAACGTCGCGCGGGTCAACCTCGACGTGGGCACCAAGCATCTGCTGCAGACGGCCGGTGTCGAGCACGGTACCGGAACCGATGACGTGGCCCTCGGGCAGGCCGGACATCTTGATGGCGGCGTAGGTCAGAACATCGACCGGGTTGGAGACGATAAGCAGAATGCCGTCGAAGCCGGACTTCTTAATCTCGGGGATAATGGACTTAAAGATGTTGACGTTCTTGTTGACCAGGTCCAGGCGGGTCTCACCGGGCTTCTGGGCAGCGCCAGCAGTGACGACGATCATGGCGGCGTCGGCGACATCGGAATAATCGCCGGCGTAGATCTTCATCGGCTCGGCAAACGTCATGCCGTGCGCGATATCCAGAGCCTCACCCTCGGCGCGGTTCTTGTCCACGTCGATGAGGACCATCTCGGAGAACAGACCGCTCTGCATCAGCGCGAACGCCGAAGACGAACCGACGAAACCGCAGCCGACAATAGCGACCTTCTTCTCGTTAACCATAAGAAACTCCCATCTCACTCCACAAACAAGCCGCCCGGGAACGACCCGAGCGGCTTGCCGTAATCCCAATACATCCAATCGGGACTTTGATTATGCTCCTATTCGCAGCCAAAAATCGACCGTTTACCGAAATTGTTTGCAGGATTCGTAAAATAACTGCACGAAATCGGTTTCGAGCTATTGACGAGGCGAAATAGCTTTCTAATACAGGCCCGCCTCGCGAATGGCCTCGACAGCCAAAGCAATCTGATCGGGCGGCAGGACCAGCGCCATGCGCACGTGCCCCTCGCCCGAAGGACCAAAGCTCGCGCCCGGCGTCACCACAACGCCGGCCTTCTCCATGAGCTCCTCGCAAAACGCCATGGAATCGGCGCGGCCACCGGGAAGCTTTGCCCACACAAACATAGAGCCATGCGCGTTGGGACGCTCCCAGCCCAGGCCCTCAAGACCGTCGCACAGGGCATCGCGGCGCTCCTGGTACTTCAGACGCTGCGCCTCGACCTCATCGCGCGGACCGTTCAGGCAGGCGATAGCAGCCTTCTGGATCGGGAAGAACATGCCAAAGTCGATCTGGCCGCGCAGCTTGGCAAAGGCAGAGACCACATCCTCGCGACCGACCAAAAAGCCGATACGCGCACCGGTGACGTTAAACGACTTGGAAAGCGAGAAGAACTCCACGCCCACCTCGAGCGCACCGGGATACTGCAAAAAGCTGCCACCCGGCTCGCCGTCGAACACGATGTCGGAGTACGCGTTGTCATGGACGATGAGCAGGTCATGCTCGCGGGCAAAAGCGATGATCTCCTCGTAGATCTCGGGCGTGCCCACCGAGCCCACCGGGTTCGCGGGCAGCGACACGATCATGTACTTGGCGCGGTCGGCGACCTCGGGATCGATGCCTGCCACGTAGGGCAGGTAATTGTGCTCGGCAACCAGTGGATAGTACTCGAGCTTGGCGTCGGCAATCTTAGCGCCCGCCTCAAAGACCGGGTAGCACGGATCGGGAACCAGAATGGTGTCACCCGGATCGAGCAGGGCCAGGCCCAAATGGCCCACGCCCTCCTGCGTGCCGTTGCACGACTGCACCATAGACGGCGTAATGCCCGAAACGCCAAAGCGGCGCTCATAGTAATCGCACACGGCTTGCTTGAGTTCGGGCAGGTCGCGCAGGGCATACTTCCACATCTCGGGATCTTGGGCTGCCTGCGTGAGCGCCTCGACCACATGGTCGTACGGCTTAAAATCGGGCGTGCCCACGCTCATGTTGTAAATGGTCTTGCCCTGAGCCTTCAGCGCGAGAAGCTTGTTGTTGAGCGAGGCGAAGACCTCCGCGCCAAAGCGGTCGAGACGCTGCGATGCCTGCATGGTGCCACCTTTCGATATGAAAAACGCGGCGTTCCGACAAGAGCGCCGCGCGATACGGGCCATCAGATTGCAAAAGTGTAACGCTTGCAACCCCCGTATTGGTTCAATTTAGCCAACCTTAGTCAACTGGATTGAGCGCGTCGATCTGCGCAAGCCACAGACGCGAGCTAGCGTCACTCGGCATACGCCAATCGCCGCGCGGGCTGAGCGTCACCGAGCCCACCTTGGGACCATCGGGCAGGCAGCTGCGCTTAAACTGCTGGGCAAAGAAGCGACGGTAGAACGTACGTAGCCACGTGTGGACGGTCTTGGCGTCGTAGACGCCCTCGAAGCTCTTGAGCGCCATGCGGTAGATCTTGCCCGGCTCAAAGCCAAAACGCAGCAGGTAGTAGAGGAAGTAGTCGTGCAACTCGTACGGGCCCACCAAATCCTCGGTCTTCTGCGCAATCTCGCCGTCGCCCGTGGGCGGCAGAAGCTCGGGGGACACCGGCGTATCGAGGATATCGAGCAAGACCTCGGCAATGCGCCCGCCAAAGACATCGGCGGCATAGCGCACCAGATGGCGCACAAGCGTCTTGGGCACGCTCGCGTTGACGGCGTACATGCTCATGTGGTCGCCGTTATAGGTAGCCCAGCCGAGCGCCAGCTCCGACAGGTCGCCCGTGCCAATGACAAAACCGCCAGCCTGGTTGGCCAAATCCATCAGAATCTGCGTACGCTCGCGCGCCTGGCTGTTCTCGTAGGTCACGTCTTGGACAGCCGGATCATGCTCAATGTCCTTGAAGTGCTGCTCCACGGCCGCGTGGATCGAAACCTCGCGGAAGCTCACGCCCAGGTCGCGGGCGAGCGACTCGGCATTCGACTTGGTGCGATGCGTCGTGCCGAAGCCGGGCATGGACACGGCAGTGATGCCTGTGCGCGGCAGCCCCAGTGCATCGAAGGCACGCACGGTCACAAGCAGGGCCAGCGTGGAGTCCAGGCCGCCCGAAAGACCAATGACTGCAGCCTTGGTACCTGTGTGGGCGAGGCGGGTCTTGAGGCCCGCGGTCTGCAGGTCGAGGATGGTCTCGCAGCGCTCAGCCAGGTCACCATGGTCGGCAGGCACGAAGGGCGCGCGGGGGAAGACACGGTCTATGCCGAGCGCATCGCGCAGGACAGGCTCTTCGGCGAGCGAGCCCTCAAACGAGAACTCGACGGTCACGGCCTCCGGCGCATCGTCCGCGCGCGTCCATGTCGTCGAGCGACGGCGTTCAGCAACCAGGCGGTCAAGGTCAACGTTGGCGATGGCCATATCGCAGGTAAGCAGTTTGGTCGCGGCGAGCTTGGAGCCGTTTTCGTAGACGAGGTTCTCGCCCGCAAAGACCATGTCGGTCGTGGACTCGCCCTCGCTCGCGTCCGCGTAGGCATAGGCGCAATACAGGCGCGCGCTCTGGTTGGAAATGAGGCTGCGGCGGTAATCCGCCTTGCCGATAATCTCGTCCGAAGCCGACGGATTGAGGATCACCGTCGCACCGGCAAGCGCCATCTCGGTCGAAGGCGGCGCCGGTACCCACAGGTCCTCGCAAACCTCAACGCCCAGCACCATATCCTCGGCACCCTCATCACAGCAGCGGTAGACAAGCCCCGAACCCAGCGGAACCGGACCCTGACCGGCAAATTCAACCCACACGGGATCCGCAGGCGACGGAGCAAACCAGCGACGCTCATAGAACTCGCCATAGTTGGGCAGATACTTCTTAGCCGTGAGGCCCAAAAGCTCGCCCGCGCAGCACACGGCGGCGCAGTTGTAGATATTCTCGGCAACTGCAACGGGAAGACCGATGGTAAAGACAATCGGCAGCTCGCGGGTTTCATCGAGAATATGTGCCAGTGCGGTCTCGCAGGCATGCAGTAATGTGCGGTTATGGAACAGGTCGGCCGCGGTATAGCCGGTCAGGTTAAGCTCGGGCAGTACCAGCGCGCGAACGCCGCGCTCGGCAGCATCGCGAACAGCCGCCAGCGCAACCTCGGCATTGTCCTCGACATCGGCCACGCGAATCCGCGGCGACGCCGCCGCCACACGCAAAAAGCCATCAGACTGAGAAAGGTGAAGATTCATAAGAATGCTCCTGTGCGTAGACGCCATTCACAACAATTAGCTAGCCCTATTGTAGTTCAACCGCCGAGTGTAACCGCATCCCACCAACTTGGTGAGCTATTGATGAGTTGATGGTATCTGTTAAATGTCACGTACGATTCACATCTGGTGGGTACCCTGATGGCTGAATGAAACGAAGCAGATTTACACCGGGAGGGCCCCGTATGACAACCAAGTACACCGACGCGCCGCGCACGCGCGTCATGACACCGGCCGCGCTCAACAACGGCGTTCACGAAAACCATTCCATCGGACAGACCATGGCCATCGCGCCCAAAAAGGGCCTGTTCGACGACATTTCCATTCCCCAGATCGTCGCCGGCGCCGCAGCCGCCGCCACGAGCGTGGCGCTTGCTTCAAAGATCGGCATTGCCGGCTCGGTGATTGGTGCCGCTGTGAGCTCAGTCATCACTGTTGTGTCCTCGCAGGTCTACCGCCACTTTATCTCTGCCAGCGCCGAAGCAATCAAGGGCACGCATGCCGCTGTCGACTACCCTGCCGGCGCCTACGAGCCCGTTGAGCCCGATGTCGAGGAGCACCTAGGTGGCGCCGCGACCACGCAGGAGATGCGCCAGGTTGCGGGACGCGCGACCACGGCGCGCGTCGCCCCCAACAGCCTGCGCGCCAAGGCGGCAGCCGAGCGCAGCCAGACGCAAAAGAAGGTCATCGTCTTCTCGATCGCCATCGCCATCGTCGCGGTCATCGCCTGCGCCGGCGCCATCCTTATCACCACTGCCGGTGAGGGTCTGGGTGAGCGTCCCGAGCCAATCCTGTCGTCGCGCACGACCGAGAGCGATGCAAATGGCGACACCCAGTCGCAAGATCAGCAGGCACAGGCGGACGACACGCAAGACAGTTCCACCTCTGCCAATTCGTCCTCGAACACCCAAAACCAATCGCAGGGCACCGACTCCTCCACGGCCAACAGTGGCACGCCGTCCGGCACGACCGACTCAAGCCAAACGACTGACGGCTCTCAGCCGAGCACGGGCGACCAGACGAGCGACACCACGTCGGGAACGGGTGCAGCAGACAGTAGCAACACCAACAGCTCGAGCGGAACTGCGTCCGGCACGGCATCTGACAACTCGAGCCAAGGTACGGCATCGGGCAACTAAGCACATTTGCCTCTCATAGATAACCGACCTGTACAACGGGCGCGAATCGAAAGCGGTTCGCGCCCGTTTGCCTTGGGCGCCGCCATGGCGAACGCCATGCGATGGTAAGATGCTTTACATGTGTAAAGAGGAGATTTGCCATGAGCAAGACAATAGTTAGGCCCACGCTTTCGCTGGGCAACCACATCTATCTGTATCGCCTGCTGCGCGATGCGATTGGATGCGGCAAGCAAACGTTTATGACGCAGGTCGAGGAGGCACTCGCCGCTGGCGACATGACCGCTTATGACCTGGGCTTCGAGTCCACGCGCGAGCTGCTCGAGGAGCTCGACGACTGCATTAAGCTGACCGTCTTTAAGGGCGGCCGCCTGTATGCCACCGTCATCGCCAACGAGGCTTGGGATGCCGCCCTTGCCAAGGGCGAGGACAAGCCCAAGGCAGCCAAGGGCGCTAAGCAGTCCTACAAAAAGAAAAAGCGCGGTGAGAAGGACCTCAAGGCCGTGCGTCCCAAGCACGTTAAACGTCCCAAGCCAGAAACCATGGTTGAAGCCGCGCCGGAACCCGAGCCCGAGACAGGGATCGAAGTCGCTATTGAGGTAACGGCAGAAGCCGAAACCGAAATCGCCGCCACGACCGATCCCAAAGTCATATCCGAGCAGGAAGCCACTGTGGAGCTCAATGAAGCGCCCAAGTCGACAACCAAAGAAGCTGCTAACCAACCCGAGACGCCTACGTTCCAAAACAGCGATGTCTTTGGCAACGAGGCCGAGGACGATCAGTCCGACGAGCCCGCAGATCAAGACGCTACCGAGTCGGCGCCGGAGCCCGAGACGCCGCAGCCCGCCATCTCGCTCACGGTCGTCTATGACCCCGAGAACGCCAACGCCGGCATCACCACCATGGCATCCACGCCGGTCGAGACAAAGCCGAGCATCGAGAACGAGAACGCAACGCAGGTTGAGATTGAAACTGCAGCTGCAGACGCGCCCGTCACCGTGAAGCCCGCAGATTCCACAATCAAGCCGGAAACGACGCCGGAGCCCGCACCCGTCATCGAATCCGTGCCCACCTCTGCTTGCGACCAAATTCCCGCACCGGCACCGGCTCCGGCACCCGCAGCGGCCCCAACCCCCGCACCTGCAGCGCCCGCCATCCCCGAGGACTTCCCCGTCGATTTCGCAACCGAGGTCTTCTGCCCCGGCCCGCTTCTGCACCAGTTGTCGACCTATCTCCCCTACGGCGCCGACACGCTCGGCATCATCGGCGAGTACTACTGGATCGCCCGCGAGCTCGGTACCATCGAGGCCGCGCGAAACCGTGCAAGCTTCCCCCTGCACTATACGCAGGCCGGCGAGCGCCACGAAGTCACCGTGCGCATTCGCCGCAACACCACCGGTGGCCTCGGATCCACCTGGGCCATCGATAAAGTCGAAGAACCCGAGCAGTAACGACAAACGGCTCAAATCCAAATCAGGATTTGAGCCGTTTTTATTTGTTGATGTTGCGTAACCAACAGCGAGCGGGCCGCAAGTGCCCCAGGTTGCCGTGAAAGAGGAGCGACGCGTACTTCGGTACGCGAGCGACGGCTTGAACGGCAAGATGGGGTGCTTGCGACCCGCGCAGCGTCGAGCAGTTACGCGGTTTGGAAAACCGCGTAACGATCTAGTCGCGCGTCAGCTTACGGTGGATACGATGCGGCTGGGCCGCGTCCTCGCCCAGGCGCTCGATGCGGTTGGCCTGATAGGCCTCGAAGTTGCCCTCGAACCAATACCAGTTGCCCGGGTTCTCGTCGGTGCCTTCCCACGCCAGAATGTGCGTGGCGACGCGGTCCAGGAACATACGGTCATGGCTAATGACCACCGAGCAGCCCGGGAACTCGAGCAGCGCCGCTTCGAGCGAGGACAGCGTCTCGACGTCGAGGTCGTTCGTAGGCTCGTCGAGGAGCAGCAGGTTGCCGCCCTGCTTGAGCGTGAGCGCCAGGTTCAGACGGTTGCGCTCGCCACCGGAAAGTACGCCAGCGCGCTTCTGCTGGTCCTGGCCCTTAAAGCCAAAGCTCGCCACATAAGCGCGGCTCGGAACCTCGGTCTCGCCGACCATCATGTGGTCCAGGCCGTCCGAGACGACCTCCCATAGGTTCTTATCGGGGTCGATGCCGGAGCGGTTCTGGTCGACATAGGAGATCTTGACGGTCTCGCCCACCTCAAGCTCGCCCGAAGTCAGCGGCTCCAGACCCACAATCGTCTTGAACAGCGTGGTCTTACCGACACCGTTGGGGCCGATGACGCCCACGATGCCGTTGCGCGGCAGGGTGAACGAAAGGTCATCGATGAGCACGCGGCCATCGAACTCCTTGTGCAGATGATGGGCCTCGAGCACCTTGTTGCCCAAACGCGGGCCCACAGGGATGCGGATGTCGGTCCAGTCGAGCTTCTGGCTTGCGCGGGCCTCGGCCTCCATCTCCTCGTAGCGAGCCAGACGGGCCTTGTTCTTGGCCTGACGGGCCTTGGGCGAGCTGCGCACCCACTCGAGCTCGGCCTCCATGCGCTTGGCGAGCTTGGCGTCGCGGTTGCCCTGTGCCTCGATACGGGCGGCCTTGGTCTCCAGATACGTGGAGTAGTTGCCCTTGTAGGGATAAAGGTGACCGCGGTCGACCTCGCAGATCCACTCGGCAACGTTATCCAGGAAGTAGCGATCGTGTGTGACGGCAAGCACCGCGCCCTGGTAGTTGTGCAGGAAGTGCTCGAGCCACAGGATCGACTCGGCGTCCAGGTGGTTCGTGGGCTCGTCGAGCAGCAGCAGGTCGGGAGCCTCGAGCAGCAGCTTGCACAGGGCCACGCGGCGGCGCTCGCCGCCGGAAAGCACGTTGACCGGCATGTCGGAATCGGGCAGCTGCAGGGCGTCCATGGCCTGGCCGAGCTTGGAATCGATATCCCAGCCGTCGGCGGCGTCGATCTCGTCCTGGAGCTTTCCCATCTCAGCCATGAGGGCGTCCATGTCGCAGTCCGGGTCGCACATCTCCTCGCCGATCTTATTGAAGCGATCGACCTTGGCGATCATATCGCCAAACGCCATGCGCACGTTCTCGATAACGGTCTTGTCGTCGTCGAGCGGCGGCTCCTGCTGCAGGATGCCCACGGTGTAGCCGGGGGTGAGCCTGGCATCGCCGTTGGAGACCTCCTCGATGCCGGCCATAATCTTGAGCAGGGTCGACTTGCCCATGCCGTTGGGGCCCACGACGCCGATCTTGGCACCGGGGTAGAAGCTCAGGGTCACGTCGTCAAGGATTACCTTGTCGCCATGGGCCTTACGAGCCTGATACATCTGGTAGATAAACTCCGCCATTTGCCTGTTTTATCCTTTCTACCTGCTGTTTCCCTATTCTTGTTTCGCCTAAGTGGAAACGAAATGGAAAAACCAGCTCTGAAACGTAACGAAAAAGGGGCATGGTTGCCCATATCCCCTAATACTACCTGGGAAAAGTTCCCCCGGAACATACTATGAACTGCGTACGCTAGTTTTCCGCAACCTTAGCGAGCGGCTCGCTGCGATTTGCGCCACAGCAGATACGAGTAGACGTAGACGGCTCCAACCGAACCAAACGCCAGAACCGCAATCACCGCGGCGACGACTTCACTCGAAAGCACGCTGCCTGCCACGCCCATCACAATCAGGCCAAAGCCCAGCACCATAAAGCAGGCACCGCCAAAGCGCTGCGTACGGCGCCAGTTCTCGGGATTGGCAAGCGCCCAAGGCGTCTTGATACCGAGCGTATAGTTCTGCTTCACACGCGGCAAGTAGTTGCCTACGCCGATGAACAGCAAACCGACAACACCGGAAATCAGCACGTTGACCGAACCGACCGCCGGCACCACGCCCCAGACCGTAAGCTCTCCCAGCCAGCTTATGGCGCACATGAACAATGTGAAGGCGATTACGAAGCCCTGATAGAACTTGCCCGAGGTTCGATATGCCTCACCTTTGGGATCGATGCGCGGCACCACGCAGAACATTGCGAGAAGCACCAGAGGCAGCACGCCGAGCGCGGAGGCCATCCAGCTGGGACCCCAACCGTCGACGGCGCCGTTCGCGCCCCAGTGCGTGGGAATCTGCCCAGGCAAGCTCGGCATCACCATGAGATGCGCTGCGACATTGGCGACGCACAGAGCGACCAGCGCAATCCACACGCGCGACGATACCCCCGTGGGGTGAATGCCCTTGTTTTCGTTATTCATCCTTATCACCTTCCGTGTTTGTAAAGCCCATAAACCAACCGATCAAGTCCTGCATGACGGTAGTGTTTAAGCTGTATACGATGTTTTGACCATGACGTTCGTCGGTTACCAACCCGGCGTTTTTGAGCGTCGCCAAGTGATGGCTCAGCGACGGCTTACTGATATCGAAATGCTCGGCAAGCTCCCCCGCCGTGCAATTGCCCTCGCGCAGCAACTCCAAAATGCGCCGTCGCGTTGGATCGGCAAGCGCCTTAAAACCCTCTCCCGGCATAAGACCCCCTTTCATCATCTCTCATGACGCGCACACTATACTCGATATTTAGATGTTTGTCTAATTATCTAATACAGGAACATCTATAGAACATTCGTTCGTATTTAGCTACAATGGAAGTTGAAGCAGATGGGCCAGCTCCCTCTACCCGAGAAGGAGATGGACTATGAGTATTGACGATGTCCTGACGTTGTTATTGCTTGTAATCGCGGCTGTGGAGCTCGGCATCCACATTGGAGGTCGAATGAAATAGCCGCCCCCGCGTAATGCGAAGACGGCCACTTCTCACGCTACAAACGTGTTTGGGAGTTGGCCAACCCGCGGCAACGGGTGCCATCTGCTTCATCTTATGCGAATCACTGCCTCATTTCAACAAGCCCCTAGGGCTCAAATGGAATCGCGATAATACCTATAATGACGATAGCTAAAACACGATTCGCTTCCCCATCGGAGGATGTCTATGACCGAAACCACAGCCGCAACCCCCAACGAGACACGCGACACCAAGCTCGAGATCATCATGGGCCGCGAGGCACTCGACAAACTCGCCGCCGCCACGGTGCTGGTGCTCGGCTGCGGAGGTGTGGGCTCCAATTGCTGCGAGGCACTTGTCCGCGGCGGCATTGGTCATTTCGTCATTCTGGATAAGGACATCATCGCGCCCAGCAATATCAATCGCCAGGCCATCGCCTTTCAAAGCACCATCGGCAAGCGCAAGGTCGATGTTATGGAAGCCATGATCCACGACATCAATCCAGCCGCTACCGTCATCAAGCGCACCGAATACCTGTTGAGCGACAATATCGACGAATTTTTCGCGCGCGTTTTGGAGCAGACGGACGGCAAGCTCGACTACGTCGTCGACGCCATCGACACCATCTCGGCCAAGCTCACCATTGCCAAATATGCTCAGGACCACGACATTCGTTTGGTTAGCTCCATGGGCGGGGCCAACAAGCTCCATCCCGAGTGCCTCCGCTTTGCCGACATTTTCGATACGGTACGTGACCCCATGAGCCGCATCATGCGCAAAGAATGCAAGAAGCGCGGAATCAAGAGTCTTCATGTACTGTTTAGCTGCGAGGAATCGGTTAAGACACAGCCCCGCGACCCTTCCAATATCCACGAGCGCACCGAGCTCGGAACCGCCAGCTTTATGCCGCCCATCATGGGCCAGATGATTGCCGGCGAGGTTATCCGCCAGATCAGTGGCCGCGGCACCGAGCGCGTGCGCGCCGATGGCCAGCGCTTGGACTAGCGGAGCGCGCCGAGATGGAGCCCCGGTTATTTGATGCACACTGCCATCTTGATTTAATGGCTCACCCGGACGCCGTTGCCGATGAGGCAACGGCGCTGGGCTTGGGTCTATTTGATTGCGGCGTCGATCCACGCGACTTTTCGGCCGCAAACGAGCGCGCTCGTCGCCACCCGGGCATCATCGCCGGCGTTGGGCTTCACCCCTGGTGGCTCGCCGATGGCCACTGCGGTTTTGCCGAAGTCAATCTGCTTTGCGAAGTTGCTGCCCAAGAACGCTACATCGGCGAAGTCGGACTCGACTTTTCCGCGCGCTTTGCTGGAAGTGAGCCGCTACAAATACAGGCACTTAACCGGCTCTGCGATGCGCTCGTGCAGCATCCTCTTACCGGGCGCGTGATATCAATTCACGCCGTTCGTTCGGCAGGAGCCGTACTGGACGTCCTCGAATCGCATGGACTACTCATCCCAAACCCCGACTCCCCCGCTATCATCTTCCACTGGTTTAGCGGCACTTCGGACGAACTCACCCGCGCGCGTAATGCGGGCTGCTATTTTTCCGTCAACGAACGCATGCTCGCGACCAAGCGCTGTCGCGAATACGCACGACAGATTCCACTCGACCGCCTACTGCTCGAGACCGATGCGCCGGCCGAGCCAAACACAGAAACAAGCACGCAGTCGCTCATCAGGTCGCTCACAAGGACCTCAGAACGCATCACCTCGCTCAAAAACTGCGACGCAAAGCGCATCGAGTCGATAGTTTTAACAAATGCGCGCTCTGTTTTTGACCTTCGCTAACCCCTGGTGTGCAAAAAATGCCAAATATGAGTACTGCTACCGGAATGGATACATTTCTTTTAACTTTCCAACCGCCAGAATAATCCTCGATTGTCCGCTAATTAAAGCTTTTACAGTCATTCATCCTGCGTTTTCACAAATCTTAAACCCCTCCAGACGCTCAAATCACGTCTGAAGGGGTTGATTTTGCTGCGACTAAATTAGTCACAGTACTCATATTTGGCATTTTTTGCACACCGGGTCCCGAGGAGGCGCCTGCACCTCCCCGGGACCGCTCGGCTATTCGACGATTGGTGCTCCGTGGCCCCAAGAACCTTCCATGCCGCACACGGTCGAGGCAAACCCGGCAGCAAAGTCGAGCGCGCGCTCGATGGCCTCGGCGCCATCTTCACCACGCTTGGCGGAATCGAGATAGCACATCAAAAACGAGGTAAGGAACGAGTCGCCCGCCCCCATGGTGTCCTTCATGTCCGTTACCGGTTTAGCCAGCTGGCGGTAATAACGATCGCCGTCGTAAGCAATGCAGCCCTCGGCGCCCGCCGTAGCCGACACAAAACGCGGACCCAGGCCCTTCACCCATGCCAGACGCTCGCGAACCTCATCCTCACTCGCAGCATCCGCCGCACTAAAGAAAGCGAAATCGACGTAGGGCGCAATCTGCTCGTAGTACTCGTCGGTAGAGTCGTCCGAAAAGTCAAAAGAGACCGTGACGCCCGCAGCCTTCAACTTGGGCAGCTCGCGCTCGGTAAAGCAATAGTTGCCCGAATGAACCACATCGAACTGCTTCATGTACGAAAGGTCAAAGCGATCGAGGACATAGCGCGCATCGCCACGGATACCGCCCTCGTTGGAGCCAAGGAAGACACGGTCACCGTCAACGACGGTCACGCGAGCCGCTCCGTTCTCGCCAATCATCTGCTCGCACTTGTCAAGCTCGATACCCTCATCCTCGAGGCTTGCAATGACATGCTCGGCAGCGGCATCATTGCCAAAAATGCCCATGTATGCGGAGCGTGCGGCACCGCATTTCTTGGCATAAACGGCGAAGTTCACCGCATTGCCGCCGGGATACATGGTGTGGATATGCTCGTAGCGATCGACGACGTTGTCGCCAAATCCGAGCGCGTTAACGTTAAATGCCATGGCCTTTGCTCCTTCTAGTACTCGACAACACCCATATAGCGACGGAAATCGGGATCGTGATCAAACACCTTGCCGCGTGCAGCACGCAGCTCGCAGTTCATGGCGTAGAACAGCACCGGGTCCAGATAGGCACGGACGCTCGCCGGCACGGCTTCCATACCGTACTCCTTGGCATCGAGCACCATCAGCGTATCGGTATGCGTCTTAAGGAACGCCAGGGCGCGCTCGTCCATAGCACGGCACTCGCTGGAGCCCATCTGCAGGAAGTAAAAAACGCCATCCTGAGTAGCCTCGAAGGGGCCATGGAAGTACTCGGCAGAGTGGATGTAGCTGCAGTGCTGCCACTGCATCTCCATAAGAGAGCAGATAGCGAAACCGTAGGTCTGGCTAAAGTTGGGACCGCTGCCCAGAATATAGAAGAACTCGTGCTCCTGGCAAAGCTTGGCAAAACGATCGCCCAGCTCGGCATTTACCTTCTCACGTGCCGGGGGAAGAATCTTATCCATCTCGGCGATACCGGCATACATATCGGCAAGATCGGCGTAGCCCTCCTGCTGATCGAGCAGCTCGGCCGCAAGCGACAGCGAAATGCCAGCGGGGACCTCGGCCTGCGGCACACCCTCGCCCCATGGGTAGACCCACGTGGTCCACTTGCCGGAGTCGATCTTGGATCCAGCGTTGTCGGTCTGGGCGATCACCGTAGCGCCGGCGGCAAGGGCAATCTCGCAGCCCTCGACGACCTCCGGGGTATTGCCACTGTGGCTGCAAGCGATGACCAGGGACTTCTCGCCCAGACGACGCGGACGCATAATGTCGAATTCACGCGCGGTATAGATATACGAAGTGAAGGTGGTTGCCTCGCGCTGCAGAAGCTCATGAGCCGGGATCAAATCGATCATGGAGCCACCGCAAGCAATCCAGTAGACGCTGTCGAACTTGCCCTTCTCGGCAATTGCCTCTTTGATCAGATCGCGTGCGTTCATATCCAGTTCCTTTCTTGTTTGGGCCGCAATCAATGACGTTGGTTGCGTGGCCGATAGTTGTTTTAGTCAATCAGATATTTCTCGAATGCGGCCATGTTCTTGGCATCAGCCGCCGCCGGGTCATCGTAGTAACGGCCGTCCGTAATTTCCTGGCCCAGCATGCCGTCGAAACCATGGACGTTGAGTGTGGCAACGAAGGCGTCCATATCGTGCTTGCCATCGCCCCACACCAGATGGCCATACGGGTCACCGTCGATAAAGTGCATCTCGTGAATTGCCCCATCACCAAAGGTGGCAAACCAGTCCTCGAGCGTCTCGCCAGCAACGCCCATCGCGGTTGTATCAACCATGGGCTGTAAATACGGGCTCGCGACCTCGTCAATCATGCGCTTCGCATCGGAAACCGTCGTCACAAGGTTGCTCTCCTCGGGACGCAGGCTTTCCATCGTAAGCACCAGACCGTGCTCGCCGGCATACTCCGCCAGAATGGACAAGTGCTCGCGGCTGCGCTTCCAGGCTTCCTCGCGGTCCTCGTCCCAGTCGCCCCAGCCCGAGTTGACGGACATACGGTCGCACCCAAGTACCTCGGCAAGCTCAATGCCGTGCTTAAAGTACGCCAGGCTGCGCTGTTCATGCAGCGGCTTGCGTGCGCAGTACTGCCAAGGATAGACAACATTCTCGGGGCACAGAGTACGATACCTAAGCCCACGGTCTGCAGCCTTTTTCGCCAGGACCTCAGCCTCAAAGTAGCCCGTATGGTCGAGCGTCACATGCGGCTCTGCGCACCACAGCTCAATGGACTCAAAGCCCAAACGCTGCTGCACATCAAGGAAGTAATCGAGCGACCACATGATGTAGTGGATATTCATGCCCGCAATCTGTTCGCGGCGCAGCGTCGGCTTGGATTCAGACATCTTATGCCTCCTTATTTCGATCGAACACGATTTGTCCGTCCGACATCGTCATATCAACCGCAAGATCGCGTGCGTCGCGATAATCGAGGTCAAACACATCCCGATCGAGCACGCAGATATCGGCAAGCTTGCCGACCTCGAGCGTACCCAGCTCATCTTCGCGCATCAGATCGTACGCGCCCCCGGCAGTCCAAGCGCGCAAGAGCTCGACAAGCGTCAGCGTGTTGACCTCATTCACGGGCAGTCCGTCGGCGAAGAATCCGCCGCACGCGCTGTAGATTGACTCGCCCAGGCTCGGAATCAACAGCGGCAAATCCGTTCCACAGCACACCGTGCATCCGGAATCTTCCATGCCGCGGCGATTCCAGCTGTGCAAAAGTCGCGTCTCGCCAATTTGTCGACGCATCATCGACAGGCAATCCTCGCGCCGGCCCAGCGTCAGAATCTGCGGATAGACCTCGCAAATTCCACCTAACTTGCCAAACTCGACAAGATCGGTCGGGTCAGAGTTCTCGAGATCGGTAATCGCATGGCGGCGAAGCATCCGTCCATGCTCGTCTCGAGGCAGCGAGGCATAGAGCGCCACGGTGCGACGAACGGCGCCATCACCCTGGCAATGCAAGGAATATCGGAAGCCGTCAGCATCAATTGCACGCAGCTCGCTTTCAATCAGATCCCACTCTGGCTCCTCGACGACCGTCTTGCCGGCAGCGCCCGCATCGGCCGTATCCTCATAGGGGTCAATCATCTCGGCAAGCCCCGCCCATACGCCGCGATCGGTCATACGGTTGAAGCCAGAAAAACGAACGAACGGTCCCCGGAAGCGCTCTCGTGCCTCGCGAGCATATGCCAGATTTGCACCAGCGCCCACCGGCTGCGACATCATAGAGACGCGAACCGTCAGCTCGCCAGATTCCTCACGGCGAGCCATTTCGTCGGCAAAGCCGTAGTAGTCATCAAACGCCATCTCCTTGATGGCGGTAACGCCGCGCTCGTTAAGCATGCTCATGTAGTCCGAATACCCCGCGCGCACCTCGGGCAACGCGAGGAAATCGCTCATCATGCGCCAGATCTTCTCGGCATAGCACGCCTGCGGTGTAAAACCGTATCGCGCACTGGCGGCAGCATTGAGAACGCAGGTCTCCGCGCCCGGTGTAAAGCAGACGACAGGGATATCACCAAAAAACTCGTCAAACACAGCTGCCGTATTTGCGTTCTCGGCATCCGATGCCAACGTTTCGGATAGGTTGTGGCCAAAAGCCGCCGCGCAATCCGGATGATCTTCTTTCCATGCACGCAAGAGCGACACGGCCTCTTTGGCATCATCGATGCCGGACAGATCAGACCCCAACGTCCGCAGCGCCCAGCCTGTATAGAAGGTATGTACATCGATCAGACCAGGCATGACGGTGCGGTCGCCCAGATCAACTACCTCGTCCGCCTGGGTCAAATACGAAGCCACCTCACACTTGGTGCCAACCGCCTCAATTCGATTGCCACGGACCGCTACGAAACCTTCAAACGGCAGGTCCCCCGTACCGGTAAAGACGCTCTTAGACGTCAGGACCGTTAAACGATCAGACATCACAACCACCTACACCGGAAGCATGCCAGAGATTGCCGTTACGATCAGGCCAAAGACGACCATAAAAATGAAGAACTTCCAAATGGTCTTCCACCATTGACCAAACGAGATCTTTGCCACGGCAAGACCGGCAACCGTCATGCCCGCCACGGGACTGATGGTGTTGATGGTCTGATTAGCAAACTGGAGCGCGGTAACGGCGGCTTCGGGATTGAGGCCCATAAGCTCGGTCAGCGGACCCATGACGGGCATGGTGAGCGCCGCAAGTCCAGAGCTCGAGGGAACCAGCAAAGAGAGCAGGCCAAGGACGATATACATAAACGTGGTGTAGACGGCGGCAGGTGCACCGGCCAGTGCAGTAGCGAGCGCCTGGAGGATGGTGTCGATGATCATGCCACCCTCTGCAATGACCAAGATGCCGCGAGCGATGCCGATGACGATGGCGGCGTACGCAAAGTCGGCAATGCCTTTAACGAACTCCTCGGCGATCGTCTGCTGGTCAAGGCCGCCCAGGATACCGGCAAGCAAGCCCATACCAAGGAACACGGCGGAAATCTCATTCATGTACCAGCCCTGGGTAACAAGACCCCAGACGATAATGCCCATACCGCAGGCAAAATCGATAAGCACGAGCTTCTGACGGGTAGTGAACTCTTCCTCGATGGAGGCATCGGTCACGGAAAACTCAACACGCTTGAGCTTGTCGTCCTCGTACGTAATGGACGACTCGGGGTTTTTCTTGACACGCATGGCATAGCGCATGGCCCACGCGATACCGACGGCAGTGAAGATGACCCAAGAAACGGCGCGCAGCCACAGCTGAGGATTGCCCTCGATACCAATGATGCCTTGGGCGATCAAAACATTAAACGGGTCGATGGTCGAAGCACAATATCCCAGGTTAGGACCAAGGAAGCAGATGATAAACGCCGTCATCGAGTCATACCCGATACCCATCATGATGGGAATGAAGATGGCATAGAACGGCAGGGCTTCCTCAGACATACCAAACGTAGTGCCGCAAATGGACAGCAACGTCATCGTGATGGGAATGATGAGGATGTCCTTGTTCTTGAGCTTTTTAATCACACGGCTCATGCCGGCATTCAAAGCGTTGGTCTTGGTGATGACTGCGAACGATCCGCCAATCAATAAGACGAACGCAACGACGTCGGCAGCCTCCTGGATGCCCTTAGTAGGCGCTTGCAGGACCGCAAAGATATCCTGGCCCAGATTGATGGTCTCGCCGGTCTCGGAATCGGTGTAGTTCTTATCGACCTGTTCATAGGTTCCAGCAACGGCGACTTCACGCTCGCCCGCCGCTGTCGAAATCGTCTTGCGCTGATACTGACCAGAGGGAACGATCCAAGTCAGGACCGCAAAGACAACGATCAGCAAGAACATGATCGTATAGACATGCGGTAATTTGAACTTAAAACGTCTGTTTGTCTTCTTCGCCTTCGTATCTGACATAGATACCTCCAAAGAACTCGAGACTGCATCACATCTCGCTTCAACGCCTGCGCAAGGCAAACGTTCTATGACGTTCCATAGATTACCAGCAGCTTTTCCCATCATCAAGATAATTTCAAACTGATTGCCGCGACGCGGTTGAACGGTTGCGTTCGCGCCGTGAACGGTATGGAAACGCCCGGTGAGATAATCCACCGGGCGTTTCCATTCGCAATGTCCTAGATGTCAAAAACGTAGCGAGACCCAATGATCCGCTGACGACCGATGATAAACGGCCGCCGCTGCTCATCGAAAAAGAAGGCTTCCATATAAAACAAGGGTTCGCCAACGGGAACTGCCAACAGTCGAGCGACCTCGGGCGACGCGCACGCGATCTCGAGCGTGCACGGGTCGGTAAACGCGGGCGTGCGGCCCGTCCGGTTGCGCACGAACTCAAAAATGGATTGGTTAGATAGAGGTGCCGTTGATAGATAGGCGTTGTCCTCGTAAACATATATGTTGTTCTCGAGCATGACAGGGACGCCATCGGCAGTGCGCACGCGCTCAACGCAAATCAAGTCAGTTCCAACGGGAACACCAAAGAACTGTGCTTCGGTGGAATCCGCCGGCAGTATCTTTCTCGAAATGACACACGCCCCCGGTTCCATTCCGTTAACGCGGCATGCGTCCGAAAAACTCTGGACGTCATCCTTCTGGCGAATCTTGCGCTTGAGCTTGGGGGCATTGACAAACGTGCCTTTCCCCTGTCGCTTCGTTAGATAGCCCTGCTGGACGAGCTCCTCAATAGCGCGTCGCACGGTAACGCGGCCAACTTTATAGCTCTCAGCCAATTCGAATTCGTTGGGTATCCGCGCGCCTGCCTTGTAGGCGCCGGAGTTGATTTCGTTTTTAATGATATCAATGACCTGTTGGTACAGCGGTATCGCTGCTTTACCGTCAGTTGGCCCTTCAGTCGGTGGCATATACCCTCTCCCAGCACAATTAAGTCTAAAGCGGGCCCAAGGGCATTCAGCAAGCCCTTAAGCCCGCATTAGCTTAAAGTATGCTAGGTGTCGCACCAAAATGTTAGCTATTTACTCATCAGACCCGAAAAACGCGCAACTACCGCGATCCTAAGAAAGCGTGAGCAGTTCCGGCAGCTGGTCGATAATCTTGTCCGCGGCATCCTGGCTAAAGCCAAAGCGCTCCTCGCGCTTGGCAATGACTGTCAGGCCGGCTCGCTTGCCGGCAGTGATGCCAGGCACCGAATCCTCGACGCAGCAGCAGCGATTCGCGGGCAGCCCCAGCAGGTCCAGCGCATGCAGGTAGATGTCGGGCTCGGGCTTGCTCTCCTTAAACTGCTCGCCGCTCACCACATACTCAAAGGCATCCGACAGCCCGCATGCGTTGAGCACTTCCTCGATGCTATCCATGGGAGACGAGCTGGCAAGCGCCACGCGAACGCCACGGCGCGGCAGCTCTCGAATCGTATCCACGGCGCCTGGGTTAATCAAAGCCTGATAGTCGCGCGGACGCTTATGCGCCCACTCGTTCCAACGGGCCAACGCTTCCTCGCCAGTGAAATGCCCCTTACCGGCGCGCTCAAACCAATCGACCAGCATATGCAGGAAGAACTGGTGCGAAGTACCGACCTGCCCATTCAACTCCTCTTGAGTCAGGTTAAGCCCAAGCTCCTTGGCAAACGCGGCAGTCTCGCCCAGGTAGTAATACTCGGTATCGACAATCACGCCGTCCATGTCAAAGATAACGGCGTCGAACGGAAATGCGGACACGGCACCCTCCCTAACAAAAGGGCGCCCGCAAGCGGACGCCCGAGCCATGCACTATCGGCGATTCTAACCCAGCAGCTTATCCAGCGCCACCGCAATGCCGTCTTCGTTATTATTGGCGGTCACCATCTGGGCCACAGCCTTGACCTCATCGACGGCGTTGCCCATGGCAACACCGGTTCCGGCCCACTCAATCATAGACTTGTCATTCTGGCCGTCGCCAAACGAGACGACCTCGCTGGCATCGATGCCGAGCTTGGGCAGGGCACCCTCGAGCGCGCGGGCCTTGTCAATACCGGGCGCCGTGTACTCAAAGTACCAGTCGGCCGTAAACATACCCGAAAGCGTCTGGGTAAAGGGCGCGTACATCTCCTCGTAATGCGCTTGCAGATAGGCCGGGTCGCCCGCCGTCAGCAGCTTGTCCACGGGATAAGCATCAGCGACCTCATGCAGGCTCTCCACCTCGCGAATCTTAAGATCGCACGCGTCGCGCTCATACTTGACGATGTTTTTCTGCGAGCCATCCGGCAGCGTAATCATGCAATGGTACGAGTCCTCGACGTGCAAATCGCGACCGAGCGAAATCATAGGGATCACGTCAAAATTACGCAGGTGATCAATCAGGCGATGCAATTCGTCGGCAGGCATAGCCTGATCGAACAGCACCTCGTCGGTCTGGGCATCGACGACGTGTGCGCCGTTAAAGGCCACCAGCAGACCGTCATGGTTTTGAAGGTCGAGCTCCTGCGCCAAGGCGTGCAGCCCCCATGCGGGACGGCCCGACGCCAAGATGAGCTTAATGCCCGACTCCTGCGCAGCGAGCAGCTTCTCGCGCGTACGCGGGCTAATCACTTTCTGGTCGTTGGTGAGCGTACCGTCAATATCCATCGCGATGGCTTTGATTGCCATATATGCCTCCCTGTCATTGAATAACCTTGTCTGAGTCATCATACAGAACAGCCACCGCGACTCCGTTTGCAACGGGAAAAATGTCATATTGTCCCGAACATGAACGGCGTGTGGTCGTGAAGCTTTATCGCTCAGGTCAAATACGTCTGCTAGCGACGCTCATCCGTCGGTGCGCCCTCGACGATCGCGATGCCCGCCGATGCACCTAACGCGCTGGCGCCGGCCTCGATGAATGCGCAAGCCTCTTCGTAATTATGGATACCGCCCGCCGCCTTGATTGCCACGGCATCGCCGAGCACCTCGTGCATCAGCCGCACGTCCTCGAGCTTAGCACCGCCAAAGCTTCTGCCGGTCGATGTCTTAAGGAATCCCGGCTTGGCCTCCAGCGCGATCTCGCATACACGGCGCTTGGCGGCGTCGTCGCCGTCCAGCTTGCACATCTCGACGATTACCTTGTCAGTGATGCCATGCGCGCGACAAAAATCAGCAATGGTAGTCATCTCGCGCTCGATGGCATCAAAATCGCGGTTCTCGATCGACCCCTGATTCAAAACGTAGTCAATCTCGGTAAAGCCACACACAGCGTATTCCTCAAACCTCGCAAGCTTCTCCTCAAGCGTCATAGTGCCCTGGGGAAAGTCGATGGCGCCGGCAAGGATGATGTCAGAGCCCTCGAGCATGGCGCGGCCCGTCTCGTACTCCTGAAGGTTCGCAAATACGCAGCGAAAGTTGTACTTTAACGCCTTCTCGACATACTGCTCAAACGTGTCCTCGGGGGCATCGATATAGTCGATGTATTTATTGATGGGTTTGGCAAGCGTCATGCTGGGCCTCCTTGTTCAGGACTGACAACCGATTCGTGGTTTCACGCGAAAAACCACGTTCAATGTACGCCCGACATGCAAGGACAGCGTCCGCATTCCGACAAGTGGTATGAAATTAGCTGTAAACGTATATTTACAGACAGCGAATGGCACCGCACGCGGATGCCGACAGCAAGACATCCCCCCCCCTCAATACACCCTCATGCCCATTTAAATAGCAAGGGACCCGTATCTGTTGGGATACGGGCCCCTTTCGGCCATGACCTATCTCAGCAACAAAGACTACTTGCGGTGAGCGCGGTAGAACTCGATCGCACCATCTTATCCGAGCCGGGGCACGTTCGCATAGCGTGGCGCGTGACGGTTGCAAAACCACCCCATTTGAAACAAACGCAAAAAAGTACTTGCAAAGACGCGTTCCGACATATAAGTTGATAAAAGACCGCCGTTGCGGTTTTAAGTAGATCGAGCATATGAAATTTCAGTTTTTAGCGTGTAAGAGAAAGAAGATCGGCAAAGTACAACCCCAAACGCAATGACAACTTAATGAGGTAACTGCCACATGTGAGGCACCCAGGGCATTGCTGTCTCGATTTTGAGCACGATGCCTTCCGCCTTGCATGGGCCGTTCCATCCCGCCCCTGCAGCAACTGCCTCACGGGCTCATTGAAAACCGCATAGCACCCCAACGTCAGCACATCACCCACGGCAAGCACATCACTCACGACAACCAACACATCAACAAACAGCACGAACATCAACCGATTGGAGAAGCTATGACAAACCACCACGCTGAAGACGGCGATAAGAAAAGCATTCTGGATGCCCGCATTGAGCGAGCATATGCAAACGAATATGACGCCGCCTTTGCCGCCGCGACCATCAAGAACTACGCGTCGCTACCGCTCGCGACGATCTTGGCCGACCACCCTCAACTGCTGAAGCGCTGCACAAAGATCATGGGCGACCCCGACATTCGCAAGCTGACAGACCCCTATGCCCCAAAACGCGACAACGATTCGTACGTTCTTACCGTAGGCTGCCTAGCCCATATGCTTACGGCGCTCGACACGAAACTCAAGCTCGAATGGGAACCCGACGAGCGTCATGAACTCGAAAGCAAGCGGAACACCCTGCGCACCGCACTGTTCCTTCCGTTGGACGGCCTCAAGCGCTGCAACGTCGAGCTCAATACACAGGCGCGGCAAAAGCCCGGGACCACAGGGCAGAAAACTCCAAGACCCCATGCGGCCATCGTCGACCGCAACCGATATAACCGTATGACCGCGCATTTTTCTGCCGAGGGAGCAGCCATAAGGACGCTGATCGACCTGCTGTGCCTCCTGAGCATCAACGAGCTATTTGAGGGCTATCTCGCCCTTGTTCCCGCGACGGCACCCAAGTCGGTAGCAAAGATCATCGAGACCTGCAGACGCCAGTTTGAGCGCCATCGCAATGGCAGCGAGATGAACGCCAGCATCGCGCAGTACTACGCGGCTCATTACAAAAATGACGGATGTGCCCCTGTCGAGCATCAGCTGCGGCTCGCCTACACCACGCCCGCCGCAACGCTCTATCGCTTTGGAGCCCTTGGCGCTTGCGAGCCGCACGAACAGGCAGCCTGCCCCACAACCGAGCTCGATCTCAGGCTCGGACGAACCCTGTAGCCCGCCAGCCCCTCCGCGGGCAACAATCCTATTCCACAACACAACCAACAGAAAGGAGTCCTCATGGACACCAATCATTCCCCCATCATCAGCCCCCTCACCATGCGTGAATCCGCCCGAGGCATCACGCTCACCAGCATTTACGATGAGATGCTCGCCCGTCGCGAGCTCTCCGTCATGGGAAACATCGAAACCCCGATGGCCCACGACCTATGCCAGCAAATCCGCCTGCTCGATGCCACCGACCCCAGCCGCCCCATCACCATATTTGTCGCCAGCGCCGGCGGAAGCGTGCGATCGGGCCTTGCGATCTATGACGCCATGCGCCTCGCATCGTGCCCCATCCGCACCGTCTGCCTGGAATTCGCCGCGTCCATGGGCGCCGTGATCTTTATGGGCGGCGACGATCGCCGTATGGCGCCCCATGCAGAGCTCATGATTCACGACCCGCTGATCCCCCAGGGGGCAGGCGGCTCGGCACTTGCGCTGCAGGAAACCAGCCGGCGTCTCATGCAGACCCGCAAGACCCTCACGCAAATCCTCTCGGACCGCAGCGGCCTCACGCCCAAGCGCATCCAGTCCCTCACCGCAAAAGACACCTACCTTTCGGCCGAGCGCGCCGTCGAGCTCGGCTTTGCCCACGAAATCCTCTCGACCACCAAGAAGGTCGCCCATGTCTAACCTCGCCAGCCGCCTCGCCGCATCTAAGTCCGCATCGTCCACCATCCTCGCCAAGGATCGAACGCTTTCCTGCGACACCCGCCAAACGGGACTCAACAACAACGCACTTGTGATCGGCCCCTCGGGAGCCGGCAAGACCCGAAACGTCCTCAAGCCCAACCTGCTGCAAATGAACGCAAGCTACATCGTGCTCGACACCAAAGGCACGCTCTGTCGCGAAGTGGGACCCGTGCTGGCAGCCCACGGTTACCGCGTGCAATGTCTCAACTTCGCCGACCTCAACACCGTCCCGGCCCTTGCGCCCGGCATCGAGCGCTGCGGCTACAACCCCCTGAGGCACATTCGCCGCAAGGCGGACGGCAGGCCCAACCAGCAGGACATCCTCTCGGTGGCAAAGGCCATCTGCCCCATCGAGGACAACAACCAGCCTTTTTGGGATCATGCGGCGGCAAACCTGCTGTCGTGTCTTATCGCCTACGTCACCGAACAGCTGCCCGCCGACGAGCAGACGATCAGCTCGGTCATCAAGCTGATCGAGCACCTGCAGGACGGTGCCACGGGTCGATTGTTTGACGACCTGATCACGACCGACCCCCAAAGCTATGCCCTCTCGCTATGGCGGCGCTACGCCATTACGCAAAATGCCGAGCGCATGCACGCGAGCATCGTCGGCATCCTTGCCGAAAAGGTCATGTGTCTGGGATTCGACGGTGCGGCACAGCTCTATCGTGAGTGCCATCAGGTGGACTTCGCTTCCATGGGACACACCCCCTGCGCCCTGTTTGTAACCGTGAGCGATATTGACCGCAATCTCGATCCGCTGACCGGCCTCTTTATTTCGCAGGCGTTTATGGGCCTCATTCGTGAGGCCGATAGGCAGCCCGACGGCAGCCTGCCCGTGCCCGTGCGCTTTATGCTCGATGACTTCGCAAATCTGCAGATCCCCCAGATCGACAACGTGCTCTCGATTATCCGAAGCCGCAACATCTGGGCAACGCTGCTGCTGCAGTCGACCAACCAGCTCGATGCGCTCTATGGCGAGGCACGCGCACGCTCCATCATGGGCAACTGCGACACGCATCTGGTGCTGGCGTTCCAGGATCCCGAGAGTGCCCGGGTGTTTTCCGACCGCGCCGACGCGCTGCCCAGCACGCTCATGGCGACGCCGATCGATCGCTCGTGGCTCTTTGTGCGCGGTCGCACTCCCGAACAGGTCGAGCGCTTTAGGCTCGAAGACCATCCACTCTACGGGGAGCTGCCCGAGGCGCAGCGAGGCCATGCGGAGGCCGAGATCTAGGCGCAGGGTTCTCGCGGCGCGCGGCGCCCCGGCGATGTTCCACAAAGGCCGTGCGCCCCGGGACCACGGCAAAGCAAAGGGGCCCGCATCCCAACGGATACGGGCCCCTTTCAGCCATAAGCCAACTCGGCCGTAAAAACTACTTGCGATGCGCGCGATAGAACTCGATGAGCGCCTGGGTCGAAGCGTCCTGCTCGGCCTTGGCGGCATCGTCGTGGAAGGCAGGGGTGATCTGCTTGGCAAGCTGCTTGCCCAGCTCAACGCCCCACTGGTCGTAAGAGTCGATGCCCCAGACCGTGCCCTCGACAAACGTGATGTGCTCGTACAGGGCGATGAGCTCGCCGAGTGCGAACGGGGTCAGCGTGTCGCCGAAGATCGAGGTCGTCGGGCGATTGCCCTCAAAGCAACGGGCCGGGACGATCTGCTCGGGCGTGCCCTCGGCGCGCACCTCATCGGCCGTCTTACCAAAGGCGAGTGCCTTGGTCTGGGCCAGGAAGTTGCCCAGGAACAGCTCGTGGACATCCTGGCCGCCGTCGGTCGCAGGGTTGGCGGTATTGGCGAAGGCGATGAAGTCGGCCGGAACCACCACAGTGCCCTGGTGCAGCAGCTGATAGAAGGCATGCTGGCCGTTGGTGCCGGGCTCGCCCCAGAAGATCTCACCGGTGTCGGAGGTCACGGCGCTGCCGTCCCAGCGGACATGCTTGCCGTTGGACTCCATGGTCAGCTGCTGCAGGTAGGCCGGGAAGCGGTGCAGGTACTGGCAGTACGGCAGCACGGCGTGGCTCTTGGAACCGAAGAAGTTGACGTACCAGACATTGAGCAGGCCCATCAGCGCGACGGCGTTGTTCTCGAGCGGGGTGTTGCAGAAGTACTCGTCGATGACGTGGAAGCCCTCGAGGAACTGCTGGAAGCGCTCGGGGCCGAGCACGACGATCAGCGACAGGCCCACGGCGGAGTCAACGGAATAGCGGCCACCGACCCAGTTCCAGAAACCGAAGGCGTTGGCGGGGTCGATACCGAAGGCCTCGACCTTCTCGAGTGCGGTGGAGACGGCGACGAAGTGCTTTGCCACGGCCTCGGCGTTCTGCTCATCGGAGCCGTCGATGGCGCCCTGAGCCTTGAGCTGCTCGAGCATCCAGGTCTTGACCTCGCGAGCGTTGGTGAGGGTCTCGAGCGTGGTGAAGGTCTTGGAGACGATGATCACGAGCGTAGTCTCGGGATCCAGGCCCTTGAGCTTCTCGGCCTGGTCGTTGGGGTCGATGTTGGAGATGTAGCGGCAGTCGATACCGGCGTCGGCATAGGGACGCAGGGCCTCGTAGGCCATGACCGGGCCCAGATCGGAGCCACCGATGCCGATGGACACCAGGTGCTCGATCTTCTTGCCGGTAACGCCCTTCCACTCACCGGAGCGCACGCGCTCGGCGAAGGCATACATGCGATCGAGGACCTCGTGCACGTCGGCGACGACGTCCTGGCCGTCGACGATGAGCTGGCCCTTCTCGGTTACCGGGCGGCGAAGCGCGGTGTGCAGGACGGCGCGGTCCTCGGTGGTGTTAATGTGCTCGCCGGAGAACATGGCGTCGCGGCGCTCCTCGAGCTTCACCTCGCGGGCAAGATCGCACAGCAGCTTGACGGTCTCATCGGTCACCAGGTTCTTCGAAAGATCGAAGTGCAGGTCACCGGCGTCAAAGCTCAGCTTGTTCACGCGGTCGGCGTCAGCAGCGAACCAGGCCTTGAGGTCGATACCATCGGCCTCAAGCTTCTCCTGATGAGCCTCGAGTGCCTTCCAAGCGGCAGTCGACGTAGCATCGATAGGTGCGGCAACAGTTGCCATAGAGTCCTCCTCAGCATACGGGCGCACGCCTCCATGCGCCCGGACATTCAGATGCCACTATTCTAGCGCAGGTCAAGACTACAATCAGCGAGCGTTGCCAATCGGCCCCCAAACGGCAACCGATTAAAAAGGGACAGGCTTATTTTGGCAGGTCAAACGCTTTACCAACCAAAAATAACCCGTCCTTTTATGGCAAATATTAGGCCGCGGCGCAGACGCTACCGAGCAACTCACGCAGAGGAGACCCGATGCCCTCCAGCAGTTCGGGCGCGATAATGGCAAAAACGGGAACCTCACCGGTGCCCACGACAGCAGGCACCTTGCCCTCCGAGAGAATGCATCCATAAGGGACAAAACCGTCTTCGCCGGCATCGAGCGCCGCCATGCGACGAGCGAGTTCGCGCGCAAAGCCGGCAGTATCGGCATCGCCGATCGCCAGGACAAAGTCCACGCCTTCGTCGGTCGCCAGGGCCACGGCTTCGTCGATCAGTTCGTCTCCCCCGTCACCCTCAACCGAGCCGCAGCGAAAAAGCACGCGCTCGAGCAGAGCTCGATCAAGCGAGCCGAGCGCCGCCGAGACGAGCTCATCACGCGTATGCTTGTCTCCGCCCAGCACGACCAGCGCCTTGGTGCCACCGTAGTGAGCGACCAATCGTCCGCACCAGCGAGCCACGTCCCCATCCGCAACAAGGCGTGTCGGCATACCAAACCCATAATTGACCATCTTTCCCACAACCCTTCCGTGCGCATAGGCGGTATCAATCGTTAGGCTCATGCTACGAAGCAAGGTTTTCCGAGCTGTTTCGCACTCTTTAGAGCTGCGTTAAAACCCCGATGAAGCCGCGCGACCATACTTGCCAAAAAGGGGCAGGTTTTGACGGTGTCCGTGCAAGCGGGTATTATCGAACAGATATTCGATAAGAACATGTGTTTGATGATAGGACACGGATGGCGCACGAGCAGCACACCTATATCTGCATCGACCTCAAGACGTTTTATGCCAGCGTCGAGTGCGTCGACCGTGGGCTCGATCCGCTCACCACCAACCTGGTCGTTGCCGACGAATCGCGCGGACGCACGACCATCTGCCTCGCCATCACGCAGGCCATGAAGGACTTAGGAATTCACAATCGCTGCCGCCTATTTGAGATTCCCGATGGCATCGACTACATCACGGCCGTACCGCGCATGCAGCACTACATGGAGGTGTCGGCGAAAATCTACGGTATCTATCTGGAATACGTCAGCCCCCAGGACGTGCACGTCTACTCCATCGATGAGTGCTTTATCGACGTGACGCCCTATCTGGACCTCTATCACACAGATGCGGAAGGGCTCGCCTGCACGCTGCGCGACGAGGTCTTGGCGCGCACCGGCATCACGGCGACGGTCGGCATCGGCCCCAACCTATTCCAGGCCAAGGTTGCACTCGATATCACCGCCAAGCACGTAGCCAGCCGCATTGGCGTACTCGACGACGAAACCTTTCGCAAAGAAATCTGGCCCCACCGCCCCATCACCGACATCTGGGGCATCGGCCCCGGCGTGGCGGCCCGTCTCGAGAAATACGGCGTCTACGACCTGATGGGCGTCGCCGCACTCGACGAAAACCTGCTCTACGACGAGCTCGGCGTCAACGCCGAATATCTCATCGACCACGCCTTCGGGCGCGAGCCAACGACCATCGCCGATATCCAAGCCTATCGCCCGCAGGCAATCTCAACCACCACAGGACAGGTGCTCTCGAAGGGCTATGCCTACGAGCAAGCCTACACCGTCTTACGCGAGATGGTCGACAACGCCGTGTTGGACTTAGTCGATAAGCACGTGGTCTGCGACAGCATCTCGCTCTTTGTGGGTTATGCGAGCGAGCGTGCCGACATACGCCGCCTCGACGCCAGCGGTACAGCGCAATATGTGGACGGATGCGGGCACCTGCGCTCGAGCACGTCGAGCGTCGAGCCCACCGCAACCGCCGGCCCCGAGCTCGCACCCCGTGCGCCCAAGCCCGTCCAGTGCGATGACGAAAGGCGTCGCCTGGTGCGCGAAGCGCAGGCAATCGATGGCATCTTTGTGGGAGAGCATGGCGGCAAACCGCGTGGTGGCTATGCCGCGCTCTTTGCGCACTCCAACGCCTCGCGCAAGCTGCCCGAGCGGACCAATTCGTTTAAGAAGATCATGGGCTATTTCGATGATCTTTGGGCGCAAACCGTCGACCCTAAACGACCGGTCAAGCGCATCAACCTGGGCTTTGGCAACCTCATGCCCGAGGAATTTGCCACTATCGATCTGTTCAGCGATATCGAGGCCGATGAGCGCGAGCGCGACCTGGCGCGCGCCGTCCTGGCCGTGAAAGGCAAGTACGGCAAAAACGCGCTCGTCAAGGGATTAAGCTTTACCGCCGGCGCCACCGCACGCGAACGCAACGATCAGGTAGGAGGACATCGTGCCTAAGTCCCAACAACAGCCGATGCGGCCGCCGACACCTTTTGAACGCCTAGCGGACCCCGAGGGCAGACGCCGCGTCGCCGACCCCAACCTCACTGCCAATGGTGCCGTGCGCGCCAACCGCGCCGCACAGTTTATGCCCTTTGCCGCCCTCACGGGATACTACGAACTCGTGCGCAAGCAGGAAATCACCGTCGAGCCAAAACGTGAGCTCACGGAAGAAAAAGCCCTCGTACTTTCTAAAAAGCTCGAGGGTCTCAAACGTGGCGACTTGGTTCGTGTCACCTATTACGATACGTACGGCTATCGCTCCCGCACCGGCATCCTCGACGAGGCGCTCCCCGCCTTCAAGCTCCTCAAGCTCAAAGACATCGCCATCGACTTCGACGACATCCAAGACATCGAACTGCGCGGACGAGCCTAGCCAAGGAAGCGCATCCAGGGCGGCGCTTACAGCGTCATGACGTAGTAGCCCGCGTCTTTCACGGCCGTCTCGAGAACACCACGATCAACCGGCTGTTTAGAGCGCACACGTGCCGTGTGATCCGCATACGTCACCGTTGCCCACACGCCGTCCAGCGCATTGAGGGCATTGGCCACGTTCTGAGCGCAGCCGTCACAGCTCATGCCGCCGATGAGCAGCTCATCGCTATAGGGATAGTGCGATGCATCGGTATCCACCACAACAACCTTTTTGGCCTTCTTGCCGCTCGCACCATCGCTGCAGCAACTCTTCCCGTGTGTCGAAGCGGCAATGCGACGCAGTCCAAAAAACATGCCGACGGCAATGACGGCCAGCACGATGAGATTCGCAGAGTTGAGCAAGTCACTCATGCGTTCCCCTTTCAAGTAGCACTATCTAGATACCCCCATGGGGTGTCCCCATCTTAACCCAAATTCATGTCCGTTCGGTCAATTAGTTTCCCGTTTCAAACTTTTTTGTTGACCATGGCTTACTTTCGTGTATAAGTTTTCCTAGGCTAACAGTTTAGATCCGTAAGGAGCGCCGTGACTCGAACCATAGACATCCCAACGTTTCAGGCGGCAGTCGTGCGCAACTGCTCTCCCACGCTCGCGGGCATCAAGCCGGCATCGCTCTTTACCTATCCAGGCACCTACGCCCACGGGGACGGCTCGGTCGCAACCGAAACCATCGCAGAGCGCCGAGCACGCCTGCTCAACGTTATCGCCCAGTGCAGTCGCGAGCTTGACCCGTTCGGTATCCACCTGAGTGTTTTGGTCTGGCGGCCCTGCGGAGCGCTCGTGTATATGTACCGAGCCAAAAGCCTCACCACCTATTTCGCAGACCCTCGCGCCCAAACGGCGCTCGCCTCGGAAGGCTACGACACGAGAGACCTTTCGACATGCCTTGTGCATTTGGCATCACGCATCACGCTCGCGAGCAATAACGTCGCGGAATGCGCCTGTAGCCAGACTCGATGCGCACTACCCCAGCAAGCTAGCTGCAGCAACGACTGCACCTGTGAGTTCCCACACGAAATAGGCTACTTCCTAGGATATCCCTACGACGACGTGCACGAGTTTATCGTCCAGCGCGGCGAGAACTACAAGGTCTTTGGAGCTTGGAAGGTCTACACGAATGTCGAGCAAGCGCTTGCGATGTTTGACGCCTACCGCGCTTGCACTCAATACCTCACCTTTGTCTATCAGCAGGGCTGCAGCCTGGCGCAACTTGCCCAGGCAACCCGATAGAACATAGAAGCCGCGGCAACCTGCCGCACAACTGAAAGGACTCAACATGAGCAAGATCGCCGTCGTCTACTGGAGCGGCACGGGCAACACAGAGGTCATGGCAAACCTCGTCGCCGAAGGCGCCACGTCCGCGGGTGCCGAGACCGAGGTCATCCCCTGCGCCGACTTCTCTGCCGACAAGGCCGCCGAATATGATGCCTTCGCCTTCGGCTGTCCCGCCATGGGCTCCGAGGAACTCGAGTACGATGAGTTCCAGCCGATGTGGGATGAGGCCAAGGAGACTCTCGGCGACAAGAAGGTCGTCCTCTTTGGCTCCTATTCGTGGGCCGAGGGCGAGTGGATGGACAACTGGAAGGCCGACGCCGACGAGGCCGGCGTCAACGTCGTGGACTCCACCATCTGCTACGACGCGCCCGACGACGAGGGCGAGACCGCTTGCAAGGCCCTCGGAGCCGAGCTCGCCTAGCGGCAATGAGCTCCGCCCGTAACGCGCTCTGCACCAAAACACATTCGCGTCCCAACAAAAACGGGAGCCGAATCACATCCAGCTCCCGTTTTCTGCCATGTCACTCATATAAAGCGGCTACGAGATATTGCCCAAAAACGCCTTGGTGCGCTCGCTCTTGGGGTGATCGAAGACCTCGCTCGGCGTACCCTCTTCCACGATAACGCCACCGTCCATAAAGACGACGCGGTCGGCGACGTCGCGGGCAAAGCCCATCTCGTGCGTCACGACGATCATGGTCATACCGTCACGCGCAAGATCGCGCATGACGCCAAGAACGTCGCGGACAAGCTCGGGGTCAAGCGCCGACGTGGCCTCGTCAAAGAGCATCACGTGCGGGTTCATCGACAGGGCGCGGGCGATGGCAACGCGCTGCTGCTGGCCGCCCGAAAGCTGACTCGGCATAAAATCGATGCGCTCGGCCAAGCCGACCTTGGTCAGCTCCTCGATGGCAATCTTCTCGGCCTCTTCCTTGCTGCGCTTGAGCACCTTTTGCTGCGCGAGCATGACGTTCTTTTTGACTGACAGGTGCGGGAACAAATTGAACTGCTGGAACACCATACCCAGATGCGTACGTACCTTGTTAAGGTCGACGCCCTTGGCGCACACGTCCACGCCCTCAACGATGATCGAGCCGCTCGTGGGATGCTCCAGACGATTGATGCAGCGAAGCATCGTCGACTTGCCCGAGCCCGAAGGACCCAGGACTACGACGACCTCGCCCTTGCGCACATCCAGATCGATATCGCGCAGGACCACGTTATCGCCAAAGGCCTTCTGGAGATTCTTGATGCTAACGACGACCTCGTTCGAGTTATTGATTTCGCTCATAATAGAACCTCCTTACAGACCGGCGATATGATCGGCGGGCGTCGCGACAACCTGTCCGGCGCTCTTGGTGGGACGCTTCTTTTTGGTTTCGGCCGTGCCCAAAAGCCTCGCCTCAAGACCGCTCACCAAGCGGGCAAGCGGCAGGGTGATGACCAGGTAGAACAGGGCGGCAACCACATACGGCGTGATGGAGCCCGTCGTGGCCACGATGGTGCGGGCGTTCATGACAATCTCGACCACGCCCACGGCCGCGAGTAGCGACGTGTCCTTGTAGAGCAGGATGAACTCACTGGTCAACGTAGGCAAAACATTGCGGAACGTCTGCGGAATCATAACGTAGAGCAGTGTCTGGAAGGCATTCATGCCCAGCGAGCGAGCGGCCTCGTTCTGGCCCTTGGGGATCGACTGAATACCGGCGCGGAAGATCTCGCACAGGTAGGCGGACGAGTTCATGGCCATGACGATAACGCCCAAGACGTAGTCGTCCACCTTGACGCCGGCAAGCGGCAGGCCAAAGAATGCAATGTAAATCTGCAGGAACGCCGGCGTACCGCGGATGATATTCACATAGATGCCGGCAAGACAACGAAGGATGCGCGACTTGGAAATGCGCATGAGCGACAGCGCAAAGCCAAAGGGAATGGCCAACGGAAATGCCACGAGCACGATCGAGAGCGACATAAGGAAGCCCTTGAAGACGATCGGCAGGCTCTGAACCAAAATGACCGGGTTCAGGAACAGGCGAAGGAACATGTTGGAATTCCATGCCTCGACCCACGGCTGCTCCTTAAGATCGGCCAGGAAGTTATCGAATGCCGTCACGCCCTTGATCTCGACGGAAGGAATCTTGGAAATCTTCTTGGTCGAACCGTCGGCGAGCGTATAGGTACCGCTAAAGGCCTCGTCGCCGCCCTCGACGGGGAAGGTCACGCCGTAGACCTCGACACGGAAATAGCCGCCAGCGGGCGCCGTCTCGCCAAAATCGATCTTGAGCGTCTGGCCGTCGACCTTGCACGTAGGCTTCATGGGCGTACGGTCCATAAGGTCATCGCCCGAGAGCATCGTCAGACGTGTGTCGTCCGCACCAAAGGTCGTGCCATCGGCAAACGTCAGCGAAAGACCACTCAGTTCCTCGTCGGCATCGGCCTGGACCTCCCAGGTAATGCGCGTCTCGGTGCCGCCGACCACAGCGCTGCCCGAACCGGTGTTGGGTCGGGCGGTAATCTTTGCGGTCTCAAGCGCCTGGGCGGTCGTGGGCGCATATGCCCCCACGCACACCAGCGCGAGCGCCACGGCCATGGCGCAGGCTAGCTTTTGGAGCAAGGCGGGCAGTGGAAAACGCTGCTCCGCAGCCCCTTCGTTCAATCGAGACAAGGTGGCTCCTATCGTAGAAGTTGCCGGCAAAACGAGACGGAAGCACTCTCCGTCAAGAGAAGCGCAAAGGCCCTCTCCGCAAAACGGAAAGGGCCTACACGCAATCAAGTAGCTATTTTACTTGATGTTGTACTTAGCCATGAGGGCGTCGACGGTACCGTCGTCGGTCAGGTCCTTGATGGCCTGGTTGATGTCGTCCTTGAGCTTGGTGTTGCCCTGGTTGATGGCGATGGCGTACTCCTCGCCGGTGCTGATCTGCTTGATGGTCTGGCAGGTGTTGAACTGCTCGGCGGTCAGCTGGCTGGCAACGGAGCGGTTGGTGACTACAGCGTCGCCCTTATCGGACTGCAGAGCGCTAAAGCACTCGGTAGCGTCCTTGTAGGGGACGATCTTGGCCTTGGGGAAGTTCTCCTGGGCAAAGGACTCGGCGGTCGAGCCAGACTGAACGATGATGGTAGCGTCGGCGTTGTTGAGCTTCTCGCTGTAGTTGTCGGCCGTGATGTCGGTGTTATCGACCTTGGTCACGATAGCCTGATCGTCCATGTAGTAGGAATCGGAGAAAGTGACTTCCTTCTCACGCTCGGGCGTGTCGGTGATAGCCGCGATGGAGACGTCGTACTTAGCGCCCGAAGCGACACCGGGTACGAGTGTGTCGAAGTCATTGTTGACGTACTCGACATCCAGGCCCAGCTTGTCGCCGATAGCCTTGATGAGCTCAAGGTCAAAGCCCTGATAATCGCCGTTGTCATCCTTGTACTCAAACGGAGCGTACTCGGCAGAGGTGCCGACGGTCAGCGTACCGTCCTTGACGAGCGCGTACTCCTTGGAGCCGTCGACCTTCTCGACCTTAGCGTCGTCAGAGCTGCTGGAACCGGCATCAGAACCAGAGGTGGCGTTGGACGAGCCGCAGCCCGTCAGTGCAAGGGCGATCGCCATGGCGCCCGTGGCGGCAAATGCGCCAAGCTTCTTCAGCTTCATAATCAGTCTCCTTCCGGTGACCCCGTTTGATTCAGAGGTCTGCAAAAACTGTTGGATATTATGCACCCGTAAATGCGAAACTGCAATTAGAAAACTGATTGAAACAAACCCATAACGTGAATGGAACACTCCACTTTGTGACAGTCATTACTGCTGCAATGACCTTAATAGCGTAATTTCCGCTGCATAACCTGCAAGTTCGTTCGGTGTCTCCAAGATGAATGGCAATGCGCGCAAGCGGCCATTCGATACAATATTCTGTATAACCTGCATACCGCCGCCAAACTCTTCACTACCCAGGTAGCCCTTGCCGATGCACTCGTGGCGATCCTTATGGGCGCCGCAGGGATTCTTGGAGTCATTGATGTGCACGGCGCGCAGGCGCTCGATACCCACCACGCGATCGAACTCGTCAAGCACACCGTCAAGATCGCGGACGATGTCATAGCCGGCGTCATTCACATGGCAGGTATCTAGGCAAACGCCCAACTTGGCCGACAGCTCGGGGCGCTTGTCGGCAACGCCCTCGATGATTAGCGCCAGCTCCTCAAAGCTGCGGCCCACCTCGGTGCCCTTGCCGGCCATGGTCTCGAGCAGCACCGTCGTCTGCTGGCCCTCAAACATCACCTGGCACAGCGTATCAACAATCATCTGAATGCCGGCGTCGGAGCCCTGCCCCACATGCGCACCGGGATGGAAGTTGTAGTAGTTGCCGGGCAGTGCTTCCATACGCTGCAGATCCTCGGCCATGGCCTCCAGGGCAAACTCGCGCGCCCGCTCCTTAGCGGAGCAGGGGTTATAGGTATACGGGGCATGAGCCACGAGCGGGCCAAAGTCGTTTTGCTCCATAAGCTCGCGCAGGGCCGCCACGTCATCCATGTCAAGGTCTTTTGCCTTGCCACCTCGCGGGTTGCGCGTAAAGAACGCAAAGGTATTGGCGCCAATGGACAACGCCGTCTCCCCCATCGCCCGATAGCCCTTCGTCGTCGAAAGATGACACCCGATCGTCAGCATCTCCAACTCCCCCTCATCAGTTGCGGAAAAATACGGTCTATTGGTGCCTTATTTTGGCGCAAACAGACCGTATTCCACCGCAAGTTATAAAAGGGGCATCAGGGGCAAAGGCCTCCAAGGCATTCCAGGCGCTGGCGCCATGCCCCCGCGCCCTAAAGTTTTAAGCGAATCGCATCGATGATGTGCGCACAGCGCTGCGTGGCGGCAAGGGGCATGACGGGACTCTCGAGTTTCCCCGCCCAGATGAGCTGGGTCGCATGCTGGATTTCGCCGTAGAAATCATCGATCTCAAACGGGGCATTTATTTCTAGCGTTCGACCGTCGGAATACTTCACATGGGCGAGCTCGGGGCGATGGAGACGCTCGATTTCCAACGAGCCCCGCTCACAGGCAATCGTTAAGCGGCTTTCATATGTTGCTTTGCCGTCGCACGCCATATGAATGGGTATACCGCCGACGCTCATATGGATCTCGTCGGCCCAATCGACGCGGCCGCCCGATACGTCACGCCAGCGAACTTCACGGGAAGAAACCTCGCACGCGCCCGCGAGCAAATCCTCAAACCAACCGACTGCATAGCAGCCCATATCATATAGACAGCCGCCCTGCAACGGATCAAGCAGATAGCCCGAAGGAGGCTCGCCGTAATCGAGCTTTTGCACGCTTTCAATCGAGACAATACGGCCAAGCTCACCCGACGCAAGCAAGTCCTTCACGCGAGTGCGCATCGGGCAAAACCGATTCTTCATCGCCTCCATAAACAGCACGCCGCGCTCACGAGAGGTGGAGGCAATCGAGAGAGCCTCTTCCTCACTCAAAACGGCCGGCTTTTCGCACAGCACGGCCTTTCCGGCGCGCAGCGCGCGACAGGCCCAACGCGTATGCATGCCATGCGGAAGAGCCAAGTAGATTGCGTCGACATCGGGGTCGGCAATCAGCGCGTCATAAGCCGCATCGCCGTTATCATCGGCCGAGGCATGGCTATGCGCAGCATCGATCGAAAACGCTCGGGAAAATTCCTCGACATGCGCAGGAGTGCGGCCGGCCGCAGCCACCAGCCGTGCCCCGTCGACCTTCTTGAGCGACGATGCAAATCGATGAGAAATGTGCCCGGCGCCCAAAATGCCCCAACGAACCTCACGCGAATCATTACGTAAACCTCGGTCACCCACGATAGTCTCCCATTAGTTGCGGCGAAATAGTTCCTGCTGTTGCCCTATTCTGCCGTAAACAGGAACTATTCCATCACAAGATATAAAAGGATCATGAGGAGCGCGTTGTGCGGAAGGCTTTAAGCACAGCCGTTACGGGGCCAGGCTGGAAACGTCGGCGCACGTCATCGAGACGCTCGGGAATATCGATGTGCTGCGGGCAGTGACGTGCGCATTTACCGCACTTGACGCAATTGCTCACCAGCTTGGGCTCGCTCGTGCGCACCGCGCTCGCCGTAAAGTATTGAGACAGCCCCGTAAACCAGCTGTGCGCGTAGCTCGCGTTGTAAGCGGCAAAGCAGCCGGGAATGTTAATACCCTTGGGACATGGCATGCAGTAGCCGCATCCCGTGCAGGGCACACGGTTCGATTTCTCAAACTCCATCAACACGCGCGCAATCGTGTCGAGCTGGTTGGCCGTCATCGAATTCGGCAACGCGAGGTCTGCCAGTGACGAATTCTCGTCCACTTGCGCGGTATCGGTCATACCAGAAAGCAACATGGTCACCTGGGGATGATTCCACACCCACGAGAGCCCCCAAGCGGCAGGCGTATGCAAATGCCGATCGCATGCACCATCGAGAACAGCGCGCGCCCGCGGAGGCAATTTGCCTGCCAAGCGTCCGCCCAAAAGCGGCTCCATCACAAACACCGCGAGACCTCGCTCGGCGGCGGCCATGAGCCCCGCCGTTCCCGCCTGATATCGCTCTCCAGCGTAGTTGTACTGGATCTGGCAAAAGTCCCACACATACGCATCGAGCATCGTGAGGAAGTCCGCCGCACTGCCGTGGTACGAAAAACCGATCTGGCGAATGCGCCCCGAAGCCTTTTGGCGCGCAATCCAGTCCTCGATGCCCAACGCCACCACACGTTCCCACTGGGCGGGCGAGGTAATGTTGTGCATGAGGTAATAGTCGATATGGTCGGTCCGCAGGCGGCGCAATTGCTCATCGAAGAACCGGTCGAAATCCTCCGCACACTTGCACGAAGCATGCGGCAACTTGGTCGCCAGCAACACCCGGTCACGCAGCCCCAATCGTTCAAGCGAAGCGCCCATGCACGCCTCGTTGCCGGGATAGAGATAGGCCGTGTCCAGGTAGTTAATCCCCTGCTCCACCGCACGGGAGATGATAGCGTCGGCGGTCTTCGCATCGGGGTGTCCCGGCGCACCGGGAAACCTCATGCAGCCCAGACCCAGAGCGGATATTCGGTTACCACTTTTGGGGTCAACACGGTATTGCACGGCCCCTCCCTTCGCCATCAGCGCCCCGGCAAGGCGAAACACAATGGTCACGCAGCCGAAACATCGTGGAATCGCAATCGAGAACGTATCGTAACGCAGCAGAAATCGAGCCGTCACGGCACCGCTTTAACATCAGCAAAAAGCCCGATGAAAGGAGCCGGGCATGACCACGCGCATGTCTTTGCGGTCTGCCCTGCAGCGTAGCGTCCAGGCAAACGTTTCTTTTTTATAACAGCCGCCCCGCGCACCCACCAATCACCCTGGCAGCATACAATCCATCAGGCGCCCCTTACGCGGGCGCCTTTTACATGGGGAGATGATTCACATGCAGATCAACAAGGTCGCTTTTATCGGCAAGGGCGGCGTCGGCCTGCTCTACGGCAGCATGATTGCCAGGGCCCTCGACAATGACGCCGTCGAATACGTTATGGATGACACCCGTTTTGAGCGTCACGCGGGCGATGCGCTCACTGTCAACGGCAAGCCCTGCGATCTCACGTCCGTCCGCGCCAGCGAGGCGACGCCCGCCGATCTGGTCATCCTGACAGTCAAGACCACCGGTCTCGACCAAGCACTCAAGACTATGGAGCGCGTCGTGGGACCCAACACGCTCATCGCCTCGCTATGCAACGGCATTACGAGCGAGCAAAAGATTGCCGAACGCTTTGGCTGGGAGCATACCGTTCTTGGTATCTGCCAGGGCATGGACGCCGTGTTCCTCAACGGCGCGCTCACCTTTACCAATGCGGGCGAGATCCGCTTTGGCGCGGCGGCCGGCACGGACCCCGCGACCGTCGCCGCTATCGACGAGCTCTATACGCGCTGCGGCATCGCCCATACCGTCGAGAGCGACATTGCGCACCGCATGTGGGCCAAACTCATGCTCAACGACGGCATCAACCAGACCTGCATGGCCTACGGCGGGACCTACGGAAGCGCCACGGAGCCGGGCTCCGAGCAGCGCCGCTGTTTTGTCTCCGCCATGCGCGAGACGCTTGCGGTTGCCAACGCCGAGGACGTTGAGCTGACCGAGGCAGATCTGACGCAAATGGTGCACCTCATCGAGGGAATCGACCCCGCCGGTATGCCCTCGATGGCTCAAGACCGCATCGCAAGGCGCAAAACCGAGGTTGATGAGTTCGCGGGCACCATCTGCCGCCTCGCAGCCAAACACGATATCCAGGCACCGCAAAACGAGTGGCTCTATCGGCGCATCCGCGATATCGAGAAAAGCTGGTAGCGCCGACGCGCCGCATTCAACAGCCTTAACAGCAAAACCGCCGCAAGGGAACCTTTCCCCTGCGGCGGCCTTCATCTTCGTCTATGACCGGCGGCCGATCTCACAACAGTTAGCGTTGCGACCCCGGCACCTCGTCCTCATCGTCGCGGCAAAGAACCACGCCTGCGCTTCCCAGCAGCGTGGCCGCGATCAGCGCGCCGACCACAATAGAGGCAGCCCCACAAGACCCCTGCACACCTGCGACGAGCGCGGCCGTAGGACCAAGGCAACCAAGCGTCAATGCAATGGCGGCAACGGCGATATCTCGAGCGTTCACAAGACCACTTCCTCCACGAGAAAGACCTTATTTCTCATGAACTAGTGTGCCCCGCATCCATACGCCCAGCGTACCGCCACGGTAAGGGCTCTGTTAACTCGAACGCACATAAAGAACGGGCGGCTTTACGTTGCCTAAAAGCTCAGTAAAGACGCCCGCCCATCATGTGCCTATTTTGCTTATGGCAGATTACCAACCGGTGTAGTAGTCGGTGGTTCCGGCAGCGCAGCCGGAGTCATAGACCTTGCAATCACCCTTGGAGCCCGTAAAGGTCGAGCCCTGGGCCATATCGCCCGCGGCAACAACGTAATAGCCATCGGAATCGCGCCAGAAGCCCTCAGAATCCTGAGTCCATTCGCCCGTGCGATAGTGATAAAGCACATTGCTGCTGTAATAGGTCTCGCGGCGCCCGTTGTAGTTATTGACACCCGCAGAGCGCGTCAGGCCCGATCCGTTCGCGTAGGACGCGGCAGACGCGTAGGACGGAGTGTAACCGGCGTTGTAGTACGAAGCCTGGGCGACCTCGGCAGCCTCCGCCTCGGCGGCAGCCTCGAGCGCTTCGCGCTTGGCATCCTCAAGCGCAGTGCGCAGCTCATCGAGCTCGGTCGACTTGGCGTCGACCTCCCTCATCGTCAACAGGCTACCCGCACTGTCGATACAGCCCTGCAGCACAGCGCGCTCGTCATCGGTGGCATAGTCGCCATACATATTCATGATGATCTGAGCGCGCATCTCCAGGGAATCGCGCTTGGCCTCCATCGAGGCGTTCCACTCCTGCATGGAACCATAACCATCGCCGCGATAGTCAACGGGCTGTACCAGCGTCGTCTCGGACGGCGTAGATCCAACCGTATCGGACAATGTTGCGGCGTGGGCATCAGTTGTACCGGCGCCCGCCAAAAGTGCCACGGTCAGAGCGGCGGAAAGGGCGGCGGCTTTCGGTTTTCGTGAATCGATCCTCATGTAGCTGGAAACCTCCGTAGTGCGTTTTTGCTGCGTGTGATTCGATCGCGCTGCATAGTACCCCGAGCAAATCGCGACCTGCGGTTTTACTCAAAAGTCGCACGTCAATTGCGTAAAACTCACATCCTCTCAACAGGAGTTTTCCACAACTCGAATGCATAAAGCGTGTCAAAAACCCTGTTTTTGCACCCGCTCTATGCAAAAAAGGCGCCTGTGCAACCATTGTTCGCACAGGCGCCTTGAGCAGGCATTTTATGCAGTTATACCTATCGAGTCGCAAGGGGTCCTTGCACAAGTCGCCTTACTCGTCCAGCGCGGCGAAGGCCTGCTTCAGATCCCAAATGATATCCTCGGCGTTCTCGGTACCGATGGAAAGACGGATCGTGGAGGGCGTGATGTTCTGCTCGGCGAGCTCCTCGGCAGAGAGCTGGGAGTGCGTGGTGGTAGCCGGGTGCACGACGAGCGACTTGACGTCGGCCACGTTGGCGAGCAGCGAGAAGACCTGCAGATGATCGATGAACTTCCAAGCTGCCTCCTGGCCACCCTTAATCTCAAAGGTAAAGATCGAGGCACCGCCGTTGGGGAAGTACTTCTGATAGAGCTCGTGATCGGGGTGCTCAGACAGGCTCGGGTGGTTCACCTTGGCGACATGGCAATCACCAGCCAGGAACTCAACGACCTTCTTGGTGTTCTCGACATGACGGTCAACGCGCAGCGACAGAGTCTCGGTGCCCTGGAGCAGGATCCAAGCGTTGAACGGGCTAATGCAGGCGCCCTCGTCACGCAGCAGGATGGCGCGGACATAGGTTGCGAAGGCGGCGGGACCGGCAGCCTCGGCAAACGAGACGCCATGGTAGGAGGGGTTGGGCTCGGCGATCTGCGCATACTTGCCGCTCGCCTTCCAATCGAAGTTACCGCCGTCGACGATCACACCGCCCAACGAAGTGCCGTGCCCGCCGATGAACTTGGTTGCGGAGTGGACAACGATGTCGGCACCATGCTCCAGCGGACGGAACAGATACGGGGTGCCGAAGGTGTTGTCGACGACAACCGGCAGACCGTGCTTCTTGGCGATCTCGGAGATGGCGTCGATGTTGGGGATGTCGGAGTTGGGGTTGCCGAGCGTCTCGAGATAGATGACCGTGGTGTTGTCCTTGATGGCACCCTCGACCTCTTCCAGGTTATGGGCATCGACAAAGGCGGTCTCGACGCCAAACTGGGAGAGCGTATGCTCCAGCAGGTTGTAGGAGCCACCGTAGATGGTCTTCTGAGCCACCACGTGGTCACCGGCCTGGGCAAGAGCCTGCAGGGTATAGGTGATGGCAGCAGCACCGGAGGCGACGGCGAGACCCGCCACGCCACCCTCGAGTGCGGCGATACGATCCTCGAAGACGCCCTGGGTGGAGTTGGTCAGACGGCCGTAGATGTTACCGGCGTCGGCAAGACCAAAGCGGTCGGCGGCGTGCTGGGAGTTGCGGAACACATAGCTCGTGGTCTGGTAGATAGGCACGGCGCGGGAGTCGGATGCGGGATCGGCGCTCTCCTGGCCAACGTGAAGCTGCAGGGTATCGAAACCAAAAGTGTGCTCGGGGTTGTTGATGAACTGGTTCATGATGATCTCCTTGATCGAACAAAAGTAAATAAATAAGAGAGAAGTAAGTCGCTGTCTCCTGATCACGCCGACGGGCGCAAACAGGAGCCCGGCATTCGCCTTGGTAAGCAATTCATATGCGGGCCTCCTTTCGCATCCCGGTTCAGTGGTCGGTTTAATTACCTACCGCCTTTGTGTGTTTTGAATAGTACGAGCATTGTTTCGCTCGGTCAATCACTTAAAAGCGCTAACTTGTTATCGGTTTTATAGATAGCAATCGAAAGGATGGCATCGATGACCCTTCAGCAGCTTCGTTTTCTGATTGCCGTGGCAGAGTCCGGTTCAATCAACGCCGCAGCTCAGCGCCTCTATACCGCTCAGTCCAACATCTCAAACGCCGTCAAAAGCCTGGAGCAGGAACTCCACCTGGAGATCTTTACGCGCTCCAGCCGCGGTGTCACGCTCACCAACGACGGCACCGAGCTTTTGGGCTATGCGCGCCAGGTCGTAGAGCAGGCCGATATGCTCGAGGCCCGCTACGAGGACGGCGGCACCCCGCAAGCCCGCCTCGCCATTTCCGCCCAGCATTACGCCTTTTCGGTCGAGGCCTTCGTCAACGTCGTCGAGCGCTGCCGGGACGACAAGTTCGAGTTCATCATGCGCGAGACCACCACGTCGCAGATCATCGATGACGTCCGCGCGTTTCGCAGCGACATCGGCATCCTGTATCTGGACGACTTTAACGCCCGCGTTCTGCAGAAGGCCTTCGCCGATGCCCGCGCAAGCTTCCATCCCCTCTTCGACGCGACGGTCCACGTCTTCGTTAGCGAGCGCCACCCGCTCGCACGCCGCCCCCAGCTGTCCCTTGCCGACCTTACACCCTATACGCGCTACAGCTTTGAGCAAGGCACCTCGAACTCCTTCTATTACGCCGAGGAACCGTTTAGCTATATTCCCTGCAACCGCAATATCCGCGTATCCGACCGCGGGACGCTCACCAACCTGCTTATCACCTCGAACGGCTATGCGCTGTCGACCGGCGTACTCTCCAGCGAAATGCAGTGGGGCATGGCCTCGATCCCCCTGGCAGACGCCCCGACGATGCATGTGGGCTACATCATGCATGACGACCGCAAGCCCTCTCCCCTCTTGCAGCAATACCTCGACGAGCTCAACCGCATCATCCATGCCAACCAACTGTCGGAAGACGGGGTAGAAATCGTAGATTGCTAGCCCCCGGCGGGCATGGCGCTACAATGGTCACTCACGCGAAACGTACCCAACGAAAGGAACCATGTGAAGGTCATCATCTATACCGACGGCTCGGCCCGATCAAATCCGGGACGCGGCGGCTACGGCGCCGTGCTCAAATACACCAACCCCGCCGGCAAGACCTTCACCTCTGAGCTTTCGCGCGGCTACGCCAAGACCACCAACAACCGCATGGAGCTCATGGCCGTTATCGTGGCACTCGAGGCGCTCAACCGCCCCTGCGACGTCGAAGTCCATTCCGATTCGCAGTACGTCGTTAACGCCTTCAACAAGCACTGGATTGACGGATGGAAAAAACGCGGCTGGAAGACCGCCAACAAGCAGCCCGTCAAGAACCGCGATCTGTGGGAGCGCCTACTCACCGCAAAGAGCAAGCACAAGGTTGAGTTCATCTGGGTTAAGGGTCACGCCGGCCATGAGCTCAACGAGCGCTGCGACGAGCTCGCCACCACGGCGGCCGACGGCAGCAACCTCGATATCGACACCGGCTTTAACGAGAGCGACCTGTAACGGCGTTTTCGTACGCTATTTCCTGCCCCTTCGCGCTACACTCATCCTGTAAACCGAACGGCACGAGGGGGATACATGCTGCGTATAGCGACCATCGGCACATCCATGATTACCGACGACTTTATCCAGGTCGTCAACGCCAACGACCAAGCCGCGTTTGTGGGCACGCTCTCGCGCGATGCCAATCGCGGTGCTGCCTTTACCGCCGAGCGCGGTGGCGAGCGAAACTTTACTTCACTCGATGAGCTCGCGGCAGCCGCCGACCTCGGCGCCGTCTATATCGGCAGCCCCAACGCACTTCACTACGAGCAGGCCCTTGCCTGCATCGCCGGTGGCAAGCACGTCATCGTCGAGAAGCCCTTCTGCGCCACCGAGGCGCAAGCGCTGGAAGTCTTCCGCGCTGCCGAGGCAGCAGGTGTCGTGGCCCTCGAGGCCATGCGTCCCCTCCACGATCCCGCCTTCCACGCCATCGAGGACGCCCTGGGTGAGATCGCCCCCATCCGCCGCGCCTCATTGCGCTTTGGAAAATATTCCTCGCGCTACAACGAGATTCTCGCGGGACGCGCCACCAATATCTTCGACTGCAATATGGCCTCGGGTTCCCTCATGGATATTGGCGTCTACACCGTCGAGCCCATGGTCGAGATTTTCGGCATGCCCTCCGGCCTTACGAGCATGACCACCCTGCTCGATCCCACCACGCGACAGCTCACGCACGGCCCCATCGACGGCTGCGGTTCCATCCTCGCCAGCTACGGCGGTGGCCGTATCTCCGTCGAGCTCGCGCACTCCAAAATTACGAATGACCTGCTGCCCTCGCAGATCGAAGGCGAGCGTGGCACTATCCAGATCGACCATCTGTCCACGCCCCGCAACGTCCGCATCGACTATCGCGGCGACGTCGTACGCGGCTCGGCGACCGAGGCGCCGCGCGAACAGGGCGACAACGGCCGCGTGCTCGACCTGCCCAAATCGAGCAACACTATGGAATACGAACTCACAGACTTCATCACCGCCATCGGCGGCATCGATAACGTCAAGGAAGAGATTTGGGAGACCCCGGCGGGACGCCACGAGCTTGGCCACTACCGCGATGTCACACTCGTCTCACTACGCATCATGGATGCCGTGCGCCAGCAGGCCGGCATTACCTTCCCGGCCGACGCAGGCAAGCAGGCATAGCGATGGGCCTCTTCGATACGTTCTTCTCCAGCGTCACCGGCGGCAGTCGAGAGCCTCAAAAACCATCAAACGTCGAGCTCGAGCTGCGCCGCAGGCTTACTGTGCTCGCAAGCGACGAGGCCACTCAAGACACTCCCCTGCGCTATTTCCTGCGCTGGGAGGGGCAAGTCCAAGGCGTTGGTTTTCGCTTTACCAACACCAACCTCGCGCAGGCACGCGCACTCACCGGCTGGGTGCGTAACATGGAAGACGGCTCAGTCGAGATGGAGATACAGGGAGCTCCGGCAAATATCCTATCTCATCTCGAGGCGCTTCATGCCTCCTACGAGCGCATGGGAACGCGTTTTCGCCTCATAGACGCTCAGGCCCGAGCCCCACTTGCCAATGAAGACGGTTTCAGTCCTCATTATTAGTATTGTGTGCTAAATACGGTATCATTTACCTACGACCGTTGATAGAAAAGAGGCGAGGCGCATGGCGGTGCAAAGAAGGAATACCAGGCAGCGAAAGCTGGTTCTTGACGCCGTGCGCCAAAGCTATAACCATCCCACCGCCGACGAAATCTACAACGCCGTGCGCGCGCAGGATGACAAAATCAGCCGCGGTACGGTCTACCGCAATCTCAATCTCTTGGCCGACGCCGGCGAGATCCTCTCCATCAAGACGCCGGGCGGCAGCCGCTTCGATCGCACGATCGAGCCGCATGCGCATATCATCTGCACCTCGTGCAGCCGCGTCATCGACGTACCGCTCCCCTTCGATGCCCAGCTCGACGCCAAAGCGTCCGAGCAAATCGGCTGGCACGTCACGTCGCACTACACCATCTTCGAGGGTCTCTGCCCCGACTGCCGGTAGATGTTCGGGACATGCCTTAAAATCCACCTTTCCGCGCTTTGCAGCAAACAGTACATTTCTAGGCATGTCCCGAAAACCTACTCGGCGAGCAGGCGGTGCAGTTCTTCTTCGACCGTGTGCACGTAACGGACGCGATCGTTGATACCGCGCATGGTGGGGTTGCAGCTCTCCATCAGATAGGGATGGCCCACGACGTTGAGCATGTCGCGATCGTTCTCATTGTCGCCAAATGCCATCATCTCATCGGGCGAAATCCCCAGGACACGACCGTAATCGACAAGCGCGGAGCCCTTGCCCGAACCGAAACCGATAAGGTCCGTCCATGCGGTTCCTGACGTCATCACATCGACACGGTCGCCAAAGAGGCGCTCGAAATACTCCCGGGCCGCCGGATAATCCACCTCGGGCGTCTGGAAGCCAATCTTAATGACATCCTCGTCGATGTCCTCGGGACGGTCGACCACCGCCACATCGCAGTGGACCACATAGCGCAAATGGTCGACGAACGCATCGTTGCCGCTCATGGTGTAGATGTGCCCCTCACACGAAAGGGTCATGTCGGTATGGGGATACGCAACCACGGTATTCGCGATAACCATAGCAAGGCTACGCTCCATGGAACGCTTGACGACGGCACGCCCCTCGCTCATCACCAGGGTTCCGTTTTCGCATACATAGGCGAGCTCATCGGCCACCGGGGCAAACAGGTAGCGCAAGCTCGCATATTGACGGCCACTCGCCGGCATAAACACGATACCACGACGATGCAGCTCATCGATAAGCTCAAAGGCCTCGGAACGCAGCTCGCGCTCCCCCGGATGCAGCAACGTGCCGTCCAAATCGCATGCAATCAGTTTGATTCCCTCAAGACCCATATGCTTCCCCCAAAGCCTCATATCAACAGCAAGACGGACCTTGATCGGTCGCCCCTCAAAGCCCGTCTTGCGCATACGCGCGCTTAGCCGCGCGCCTTTTTTACGATGGTAAAGTCGGGAGCCATGCTCACGACGACCTCCGCCGCACTCGACGCAAAGCGCCGGTCCGCATCGAGTTCACGGGTAACCAGCGAGAGCCGAACACCCTCGACACCCCGGAGCATGCGGCCCAAAACAGGCTGCACCGGCGTATACATGCGCACAGTATGCTCGTCCGAGTCGCCCCGGAAGAGCGGCGCATGCATGTTGCCGATCTCCCAGCACGAATGCGCGAGCGCAATCGGGTCCATGCGGTCAACTTCGACCAAATAAACCTCGGCGCTGCGCAAGCGCACGACAACCGCCACGGGCACCATGCCCGAACGGTCAATGGCGAGCACGTCGCCGTCGGCAAGACGACCGCCGTCGGCAGTATCCAGCCGAACATCGACCGTGCGCCCCAGCTCCGTCACGCCCACAAACGCGTATACATCAGCCTGGTCCCAATCGAGCAGCAGATCGTCAACTTCAAAGACGCCGCCCAACTTCCGGCGAAGCAGGAGTTCATAGGACGGATCGTTGAGATTTCCCAAGCATGTCGTCGAAACCAAGCGTTCAGGCATACTCTAACCCTCGACCTCGACGAGCTCGATATCAAAGTTGAGGTCCTTACCGGCCAGCTCGTGGTTGGCGTCGAGCGTCACGGCCTCGGGCGTTACATCGATGACCACGGCGGGGACGGGCATACCGCTCGGCGTGGACAAGAAGAGCTTCATGCCCTTCTCAATCTGCTCGATGTTGGGAACCTGTTCGGCCGGGAAGGTCAGAACCATCTCGGGATTGTGCTCGCCGTAGGCATCGGCAGCAGGAATGTGCACGGTCTTCTTCTCACCCACCTGCATGTCGACAACAGCGGCGTCGAAGCCCTTGATCATCTGGCCGGCGCCGCAGGTGAACTCCAGCGGCTCACCGCGATCGTAGGAGCTATCGAACTGCGTGCCGTCGTCGAGCGTGCCGCGATAATGAGTCTTGACCTTCTTGCCCTGGTTGGACATGGAAACCTCCGTGATAAGGGCGGCGCACAACACGGGCCGCCATGAACATATGGCGCTAACTATACCCTAGTCATACAATTTGAAGACAGTTTGCAAAGAAACGCTGCAACCGGAGGAACCATGGCATATCCCGTATTTGACCTACACTGCGACACCGCCGACCGAATCGGCTGGGCCACGCTCGATCTCGACCTGCGCTTTACCGCCGGCACCGACGGTTATTTCCCCGGCGACGAAACGCATCCGCAAGATTTCGACCTCATCGAGGGTAACGCCTGTGCCATCTCGCTCGCAAAGATCGGCAACACGCCGTGGGCACAGTGCTTCGCCACGTTTGTCCCCGACGAGATTCCCACCGCCCACGCCGCGCGCTTCCAGGCGCAGATCATGGCGCATATGAGCGGCCAGGCAATGCTCAACCACGACCGTATGGTCAACGTGCGCAGCGCCGCAGACATTCGCCCCGCGCTCAAGGACGGCAAGGTCGCTTGCATCCACACCATCGAAAACGCCACGTTCTTTGCCGAGGACCCCGCGCTGATCGAAGTGCTCAAGAGCTTGGGCGTGCTTATGTCGTCACTCAGCTGGAATGCGCAGGGGCCGCTCGCGAGCGGCCACGACACCCACGCCGGCCTCACCGGCGCCGGCATCGAGGCACTTACGCAGATGGAGCACGCCGGCATGGTACTCGACGTCTCCCACCTCAACGATGAGTGCTTTGACGAGGTTGTCGCCCACGCCACGCGTCCCTTCGTCGCCAGCCACTCCAACTCCCGTGCGGTTTGCGGCGTCAAACGCAACCTTACCGACGACCAGTTCCGCACCATTCGCGACATGGGCGGTATCGTCGGCCTCAACTACTGCAGCGAGTTCCTTTCCAACGACGCAACCGACAAGACCGCCGCAGACGTCACCTTCGACCAGCTAGCGGCACATATCGAGCACTGGCTCGACCTGGGCGGCGAGGACGTCATCGCACTCGGCGGCGACTGGGACGGTGCCACGGTGCCCGCTTTCCTCTCCGATGCCAGCAAGATGCCCGAGTTCCAGAACATGCTTTCCAAGCATTTTGGCAAGACCGTGATGCAAAAGCTCTGCAGCGACAACGCGCTTGCCTTCTTTGAGCGTTATTAATTTCACATCCCTTGAGCAGGTCGGCATGCCGAACGGTTGACATGCCGGCCCGTCCCCAATCTGAAGGACCGCTTTTGACGCAGCAGTTTACGATTTCCGTATCCCGACCGCATGGGACGCCCATCCCCGTCGTCGTTACCAAAAAGCGCGTCAAGAACTTCAACCTACGCGTCACATCGAGCGGTGAGGTCCACGCCAGCGCACCGCTCGGCGCCAGTCGCGAGCGCATCGAAGCGTTTGTGAAGCGCAACAGCGCCTGGATTATCAGCCGGCTTGCCCAGCGCGAGCAACGTCAGGCGACGGCACGAGAGCCGCTCAGCCCCTCGTCCATCATTGCGCTTTGGGGCAAGCCCATCACGGTACAGGACGCACTCGATCACAACTTTGCATCACCCGCACCGCGGCCCAAGCAGGCCACCTTCGCAAGTTTTATGGGTGCCGACGAGCCAGACGAACGTCCGCAGGCCAAGTGGAATGCGACCCTCGACGGCTTAACGCCCAGTGAGATCCAAGCCCATATTGACCAGCTCTATACGTCCGAAGTCACATCGGCGCTGCGTGATATGGTGCACGCATACGAAATCGCAATGGGTGTCGCCGTTTCCCGCGTTTCCGTGCGCAGCATGAAAACGCGCTGGGGATCATGCACGCCCAAAACCGGCGCCATTCGCATCGCACGAGAACTTGCCGCCTACCCCGTCGAGTGCCTTGACATGGTTGTCGCCCACGAGCTCGTCCACCTGCTCGAGCCGAGCCACAATCATCGGTTTCACGCGCTGCTCGACACGTACTGCCCCAACAACAGGGCTCTGTCGCAGCGGCTCAAGCAGCCACCCATAGAGACGTATTAGAACCGGTTAGCGCACACGCTCGATCTCGACGCCACAGCTTGCCAAGGGCAGGCCAACAGGCGCCCACGGCTTATCGAGCTTGATGCGCACACCAAGCAGCGAGGGATAACGGCGCAGCAGCATCTGGGCCGTACCTTCAGCTGCCGCCTCGATGAGCTTAAACGTATGCTCGCGCAGATAGCCATCGACATCGTGGCACACCGAGCCGTAGTCAATCGAGGCGTCCAAGTTATCGTGCTCTCCCGCTGCACGCAGGTCAGCATAGAGTACCAAGGACACGATGAATTTCTGGCCCAGCGCGTTCTCTTCGGGATACACGCCGTGGTTAGCAAAAACCTCAAGACCTTCAACGGTGATGCGGTCGGCATGGCGCAGATCGTCATAGTTCACGTGGGGCACCGCCGTTGCGGTGGATATTTCGCCCCTTCCACGGCGGGCGAGCTCGGCGCCTTCAGTCTTGGTTGCATTCTCGGGCAGTTTCTTGTTGCTCATCGCGATCGTCTCCTTCGTTTAGAACCCCGACCGCGTAAACTAACTACACGCGAATCGACAGGTTCTTTTTATCATCGCTCCAGTTGCAAGCATTGCGCGCGGGGCATGCAAAGCAGGCGCGCGACGCTTTGTCGGCTGCATAGAGCAGGCGCTCGAGCGGTTGGCTGTTCACGCGCAGCTTTCGATGGCCCAGAATGGCCGTCTTAATGGCTGCGGCATCGGCCGGCTCAAACGCTACGTCATCGGGCATACCGCCGAGAATCGCATCAGCGACGCGTTCGCTTGCAACATCATGGGATATACCCGATTCATACTGTTCATCTTTGCCGATATCGTGAAGAAGTGCCGTGGCGTAGATGACCTCGCGGTCAAATTCGAGCTGTTCCTCGAGATTCTTGATCCACATAATGCGAGCGACATCCAGCAGGTGGTCAATACCGTGGCGGCAGAAGATGCGCCCCGATTCCAACTGTGCAATGCTGCCCAGGTGCCGCCGGAACAGACCGTTGGCACAGATGTAATCAATGCGAGGCATGGCACCAAAAGGCGCCAGGCCCGAAGCCATAAAACCGCGACGCGGCGTTCCCTCGTCAGTATTCGATGTAAAGTCGTTGACGACTCTCATAGTTAGCGTCCCAGCATCCTAAAGAATCGCTCCTCGAGCGCCGGATCGGCCTCAAAGACGCCGCGACGAGCGAGCGTCACGGTCTTGGTGCCAGGCTTTTGCACGCCGCGCATGGTCATGCACATATGCTCAGCTTCCATGAGCACAATCGCTCCCTGGGGAGCGAGATACTCCATGAGGGCATCGGCAACTTGTGCGCACAACTGCTCCTGCAGCTGCAGACGACGGGCGTAGACCTCTACCGTGCGGGCAAGCTTAGAAAGCCCTGCGACACGGCCGTTGGGGATATAGCCAATGGCAGCCTTGCCGTAAAACGGCAGCAGATGATGCTCGCACAGCGAGTAAAACGTGATGTCGCGCTCGATAACCAAATCGTTCGAAGCGACGGCAAAGGTTTTGGACAGGTGCTCCTCGGCACTCTGGTCCATACCACCGGCGATCTCACCATACATACGGGCAACGCGCGCCGGGGTCTCCAGCAGGCCCTCACGAGTTGGGTCCTCGCCTATGCCCTCAAGCAACAGCTTAATGGCGGCCTCGACTTTTTCCTGATCGACCATCTGGGCCTCACTTTTCCGATTTTGCGTTCGCGCTATGGTACCACGCCCTTTGGCATCGGCCACAAGCTACATAGTATGGGTCGAATAGACCGGATCGTCCCGCCAAAGCTCCACAGCGTCGCAAAGCGCAACGCCCTCGCGCACAGCACGGGCGCGCGTGGCGTTCATATCAATCACGCGCTGATTGCTCGAGCCCCTAAAACGCAATGAGATATCGTACAGATCCTGAACAAACGGGCCATCCACCAACATATCGAGGCAGGCAAGGATACGGTCCGTCGCCTCGGTATGGTGACGACCACCCGGCATAAGCTCCTCGAGCACGTCGCCGGTAAAGCACCAAATGGTCTTGCCCGACCCCGCGGGATAGGCCGCACGCACGCGTTCGATAAAGTCAACAAGCCCCGCCTGATTCTCGGGCTCCATAGGCTCGCCGCCCAGAATCGTCAGGCCATCGATAAAGGGATGGTCGAGGCTCTCGATAATCTTGTCCTCGACGGCACAATCGAACGGCTCACCCGCAGCAAAGTCCCACGCGACAGAGTTAAAGCAGTTCTTGCACCCACGACGGCACCCGCTCACAAACAGAGAAGTACGAACGCCTTCCCCATCAGCAATGTCGAAATACTTAATGTTCGCGTAATTCATAGGTAACTCTCCCGGGAGGCCGGGACATATCATCCCGTCCTCAAACATTCTCGGCCTTCGGCCTGCGAAACTGCGGGCGGGACGATATGTCCCGGCCTCATGCAAAGGGTAACTCAATGAACGAAGCGAACATCGAGTATAGGGTTCGAGGTCCAATAAAAACCTTGTTGCAACTCAACCGCCATCGCAAGCAAAGCGTTGTTGCAAGTCAACTCATTTCCGCTTAGAACTTCGAGGAGTGAGCAGACCGCATGCCGTATCTCAGCTACGTCAACTTGGCTGAGCCGAGAGGGCCGCTTGGGCTTTTGCTCGATATGAGTTCCGCACGCAAAGAAGGCCACTTAATGTGGCCTTCGTCTTGCGCAGGACTGTCCGAAATAGCGAGCAAATGCCCAAGCGGCCCTCCCGGCTCAGCCCCGGAGCGGTATTAGAGATGCAGCACGCGGTCGCGGATCTCCTCGGTTCGGCCCTGGTTCCAGAACTGGGTACCGATGTAGCCGCACGTGCGACGGGCAACATTCATCTTCTCCTGATCGCGGTTGCCGCAGTTAGGGCACTCCCACACCAGCTTGCCGTCATCCTCGACAATCTTGATCTCACCGTCGTAGCCGCACACCTGGCAGTAGTCGCTCTTGGTGTTGAGCTCGGCGTACATGATGTTGTCGTAGATGTACTGCATCACGCGAATGACAGCCTTGAGGTTGTCCTGCATGTTGGGAACCTCGACGTAGGAGATGGCACCGCCCGGCGAAAGCTGCTGGAACATGCCCTCAAACTTAAGCTTATCGAAGGCGTCGATCTCCTCGGACACGTGGACGTGGTAGCTGTTGGTGATGTAGCCCTTGTCCGTCACGCCCGGGATGATGCCAAAACGACGCTGCAGGCACTTGGCGAACTTGTAGGTCGTCGACTCAAGCGGGGTACCGTACAGCGAGAAGTCAATATCGCTTTCGGCCTTCCACTCGGCGCACTTGTCGTTCATGCGCTGCATGACGGCCATGGCAAACGGCGTGCCCTCCTTCTCGGTGTGGCTGTGGCCCGTCATGTACTTGACGCACTCGTACAGGCCGGCATAACCCAGACTAATGGTGGAGTAACCGCCCACGAGCAGCTTGTCGATCGTCTCGCCCTTCTTCAGACGAGCGAGGGCGCCGTACTGCCACAGAATCGGTGCGGCGTCAGAAAGCGTACCCATCAGGCGCTCATGACGGCACAGCAGGGCACGGTGGCACAGCTCAAGGCGCTCGTCGAAGATCTTCCAGAACTTATCCATATCCTGATGCGAGCTCAGCGCGACATCGGGCAGGTTGATGGTCACGACGCCCTGGTTAAAGCGACCATAGTACTTGGGCTTGTTCGGGTCGTAGTTTAGCGCGTTGGCAACGTTGTTAAAGCCGTTGCCCGAGCGGTCGGGCGTCAAGAAGCTGCGGCAGCCCATGCAGGTATAGCAGTCGCCGTTACCCGCGGTCTCGCCCTTCGACAGCTTGAGCTCGCGCATCTTTTTCTCGGAGATGTAATCGGGCACCATACGCTTGGCAGTGCACTTGGCAGCCAGCTGGGTCAGGTAGAAGTACGGGGAATCCTCGTGAACGTTATCGTCCTCGAGTACATAGATAAGCTTGGGGAATGCCGGGGTGATCCATACGCCGGCCTCGTTCTTAACGCCCTCGTAGCGCTGGCGAAGCGTCTCCTCCACGATCATGGCAAGGTCGTGCTTCTCCTGAGGCGTACGGGCCTCGTTAAGATACATAAAGACCGTCACGAACGGCGCCTGGCCGTTGGTGGTCATAAGGGTCACGACCTGATACTGAATCGTCTGAACGCCGCGACGGATCTCGTCACGCAGGCGATCCTCAACAACCTCGCGGACCTTTTCGGGAGATGCGGAAACGCCGAGCTCCTCGAGCTCGCGGGCGACCTCGACGCGAATCTTTTGACGGCTCACCTCGACGAACGGGGCAAGATGGGTCAGCGAAATCGACTGGCCACCATACTGGGAGGAAGCAACCTGGGCGATGATCTGCGTCGCGATGTTGCAGGCGGTCGAGAAGCTGTGCGGCTTCTCAATCAGCGTACCCGAGATAACAGTACCGTTCTGGAGCATATCCTCCAGGTTCACCAGGTCGCAGTTATGCATGTGCTGGGCAAAGTAGTCCGAATCATGGAAGTGGATCAGACCCTCATTGTGAGCATCCACAATCTCCTGGGGCAGCAGCACACGCTGGGTCAGGTCCTTGGAGATCTCGCCGGCCATGTAGTCACGCTGAACGGAATTGACGGTCGGGTTCTTGTTGGAGTTCTCCTGCTTGACCTCTTCGTTGTTGCACTCAATCAGCGACAGAATCTTGTCGTCGGTCGTGTTCTTCTGGCGCTTCAGGCTCTGAACATAGCGATAGATGATGTAATGGCGAGCGACCTCGTAGCAGTCGAGACGCATGATCTCGTCCTCGACCAGATCCTGAATCTCCTCGACCGACACGGTGTGGCCCGCGTTCTCGCATGCCTCGGCGACGTTTTGTGCCGCGTAAACCACCTGGCGGTCGGTAAGACGAGAGCTCTCCTCGACCTCCAAGTTTGCGGCGCGGATGGCATTGACGATCTTATCGATGTCAAAGACAACCTCGGTGCCGCTGCGCTTGATGATCTTCATCCTCTTGCCTCTTTCGTATCGTAGCCTCATCGCGCTTCAGAGCCAAACGATACCTGGCAGGGCTTGCCCCTGTCTTGCGGCGCCGTCGCGCAATCTGTGTTCTCGATAAACCATAAGCCTCCATGCGGACATTCCCTGGAGCCGATCAAGCGGCTCAAGGACACGTTCAAAAGAGGCAGTTAAGGTCTTCGTTCTCTGTCCGCCATCTATCATACGACAAAGAGGCATCTATATCCTGTATTCTTTTTTTAGGTCAAACACAACATATAGTGTTTCAGCAGGTCAAAGCAATTAGTCATTTTGCAGACGCATTAAAAATGAGGGGTTCTTGGCAAGTCGGTAAAACGCTACCAACACGGCTACCTGCATGGCAGTTATAAAACCCCCTTAGTCAAGCCGCTGACAAATCCTACCAAAATCAAGTCGCTCACGCCAAAAGAATCCAAAAGATTATGCTTGACCAACATGTTGCGGTCACGATCGGCCAGGACGTATGCAATCTGCCGGCACCTCTACGGGATGCGAAGACCATCGCGTACAGACCTTGGATCAATATTTGGTGGCTTATATTGGCGGCGTGCTTGGTGGCAAAACAAAACAGCCCAGAGGATATAGCCTCTGAGCTGCGAACATTTGGTGGGCGTTAGAAGATTTGAACTTCTGACCTCTTCCGTGTCAGGGAAGCGCTCTCCCCCTGAGCTAAACGCCCAAATGGAGCGGACAACGGGGCTCGAACCCGCGACCCCAACCTTGGCAAGGTTGTGCTCTACCAACTGAGCCATGTCCGCCTGCGAGGATTTAATATACGGGATGATCCACCCAAATGCAAGAACTTTTTTTAAAAAGTTTTGCGACGCCCTCGCGAACCTCGCGAAGACATCAGCCACCACGGAAGGCGCAGGCAAACGCAAACTCGCCGCAAGAGGCCACTACATCTCGCCGAGCATGATCCAGGCAGAGCTGTCCTGCGCGAGCCTGCCGTCTGCAAGCGGTGATGAGGTGAGCAGGACCCTGCCCGCCGGCAGCTCCACAGGTGCTGCACCGAAGTTCGTCACACACGCCCAGCCGTTATCGCGGCGATAGGCGATGACGCCGCCCTCAGCGCCCTCGGCACCATCCGCAAGACCGGTGCGCCCGTCAAGATCGAGCCACGCAAGATCGTTGGCGCACCCGCGCAGCTTGCGCCGCAGCCAGAGGGCGTCACGATAGAGCGCAAGCATCGATGTCGGGTCCGCTTCTTCCTTATCGGCAGCATAATCGGAAAACCATGCAGGCTGCGGCAGATGAGGCGCTGCATCGGCGTCTGCCGGCGAAAACCCAAACGATCCGCCATGCGCGGGATCGTCCGCTGCCACCCACGGCAGGGGCACACGACAGCCGTCGCGCCCCTTCTCACGCTTCGGTCCGTGCGTATTGGTCGCAGTAGGGTCTTCGAGTGCAGCCCACGGGATATCAGCCACCTCAAAAAGGCCGAGCTCCTCACCCTGATACACGTATGCCGAGCCCGGAAGCGCCAGCTCAAGCAAAAGGGCCGCCCGCGCGCGGCGCTCGCCGAGTTCACGGTCCTCGTCATAAGACGACCCGTCGCGCAAGAGCCAGTCGAGCGCAATCTGGTGGTAGCGCGTCGCCTTGATTTGCGGCAGGGCATAGCGTGTCGCCACGCGCGGCACGTCGTGGTTGGAGAGTACCCAGGTCGAGGCGGAATCGGATTCGACGGCTGCCTTCAAGCCCTTCTCGATTGCAGTGTGCATGTCATCATAGGTCCAAGTGGCCTTGGCAAACTCAAAGTTGAATGTCTGGCCAAGCTCGCTGGGACGCGCGTAGAGATACTGGCGCTCGGGCAGCACCCACGCCTCGGCAACGGCACTGCGCGGCGGATTATAGCGGTCGAACACGCGGCGCCACTCGCGATAGATCTCGTGGACCTCATTGCGGTCCCACAGCGGATGGGTGCCGTCGTCAACCATGTCATCGCCCTCGGCGAGATGCCACCGGTCGAGGTCATCGCGGTCGAGATCCTTGGCGAGACCCTGCGCCACATCAATGCGAAAGCCGTCGACGCCTCGATCGCTCCAAAACGCCAGGACGTCGCAAAAGAGCGCGTGAACCTCAGGGCATGACCAGTCAAAGTCCGGCTGCTCGGGCGTAAACATGTGCAGATACCACTGACCGTCCGCAACACGCGTCCATGCGGGGCCGCCAAAGTTGGCATTCCAATTGGTGGGAGGCAGCTCGCCATGCTCGCCGCGACCATCGCGGAAGATATAACGGGCGCGTTCGGGCGATCCGGGGCCGGCGGCAAGAGCGGCTTTGAACCAGGGGTGCTGGTTGGATGAATGGTTGGGCACGATGTCGACGATGACCTTGATGCCGCGCGCGTGAGCCGCAGCGATCATGTCATCGAAGTCGTCAAGCGAGCCGAGACGTGGGTCGACATCGCAGTAGTCCGCCACATCATAGCCGCCATCGACAAGAGGCGAAGGGTAAAACGGGCTCAGCCAGATGGCCTCGATACCCAGTCGCTCAAGATAGTCCATCTGCTGGGTAATGCCCGCGATATCGCCCAGACCCGAACCAGTCGAATCCTTAAACGAGCGCGGGTAGATCTGATAGATCGCGGCATCGGACATCCACGAGCGCGAAGAAGACTTTTCTGTAGCCATGGGGCGTATCTCCCTTGCAACGAGGTTATGCGAGATGCCCACGATGATACGCCCAAAGCGGACATTCGCGACAAACAACGCCACAGCCACGCCCCAAAACGATCGCTCCCTCGCGGGTTCGAGCCCAGGCGACGGGTACGAAAAAGCCCGGCTACCGTAGTAGTCGGGCTGTTACGTTTGGAGCGGACAACGGGGCTCGAACCCGCGACCCCAACCTTGGCAAGGTTGTGCTCTACCAACTGAGCCATGTCCGCATATGTAAAACAAAACGGGCGCCGGAGCGCCCGGATGTTGCCTGGAGGCGAAGCCCGGATTCGAACCGGGGGTAAAGGCTTTGCAGGCCTCTGCCTTACCACTTGGCCACTTCGCCGAAAAAGGACCGCCTAAACGGTCCGGAAATGCAATGGAGCGGACAACGGGGCTCGAACCCGCGACCCCAACCTTGGCAAGGTTGTGCTCTACCAACTGAGCCATGTCCGCTTGCGGGTTATTAATTTACGCGAGTTGTCCAAAAGACGCAAGTACTTTTTTCAAAAAACTTGTCTGCCGCATGTTCTTAATAGCCAAACGCGCTAAAGCGATTGGCTAGGCACACGATTCCAGCGCTCCGCTAAACAGCTTCACCATCTGCACGCGCGTGCCGGCGCCGTCCGTACGACGAGCAACCTCCACGTTATCGACGAGCATACGCATAAGCTTGATACCACGGCCGCGTTCCTCAGATGCAACCGGCTCGCTCGTTTCATCGATAGAATAGCCGGCACCTCGATCAAGCACCTCAACCACAACGCGATCGCCATAGGCCTGAACCGTCAGGACGCACCCGATACCGCCCGCATGGTCATAGGCATTACCCAGCGCCTCCCCCGACGCCAATGCGACATCGTAGCGCTCGTCACGGCGCAACGGAAGCGATTCAAGGAGTTCGGCGATGCGATGTCGGTAGTATGGAAGATTCTCGATACCCTGACGGACCTCGACGCTCTTACTCCAGCGAGGCAGCTCCCCCACCGGAATGGCGGGAATAGACTCCCGTGCCGGCCCCGCGACATGAAGGATATCGACAAGACGAGCAATCTCCAAAAAGCGAACAACTTCACCTGATGCATTGACGAGCGAAAGCAGGCCTTCTCGCCTCATGAGCTCACGAGCGCGCGTAAGCAGGAATGCCAAGCCCGTCGAATCGATAAAGCTAACAGCCTGACAGTTGATGACAACACGACGCACGCCGCGGCCAATCAAAGCATCCAACCGCCGACGCAGCGCAGGCACCGTGGCGATGTCGATATCGCCTGGTGGCGTCAAAACCGCTATGTCATTCCACTCATTCATACGACCATGGTTCCCCAAAAAAGCCCACTCGATGCATTCGTTTCCCCAACCGTGCGGATTCAGCCCGTTCAGCGCCGTCTATGAACGACCCCGTAAAAACTCAAGGGACACCAATGCAATGTCATCGTCCAGCGCCGATTCGGTAAATCGGTCAAGCTCGCCCAAGACCTTGCCGCAAATGCCCGACACGCCCTCCCCCGAAACAGAAAGCAGAAGATCGCGCAAGCGCTGCTCGCCAAAGAACGCTCCGGTGCGGTCGCGGGCCTCAATCGTTCCATCCGTATACATGAAGAGCATGTCGCCGGGGGCGAACGTAAACACGCCTGTCTCGTACACCATACTCTCAAAGGCACCGATTACACCCGATTGGCATCCAAGTAGCTCGACCTCTCCCCCACGAGCCTCGCCGCCACCCAGTGGCATCGACTCTGGCCTGATGACCATGGTCGGAGGATGGCCCGCCGAACAATACGTTGCGCGTCCGGCTTTCAGGTCAATCTTGGCGATAAAGGCTGTCACGAACGTCTCGACCCTCGAAAAGCCCATGAGCATACTGTTAAGGGAGCGTGCCATGCGGGCCGGTCCAGCGCCCTCCCACGCATATGCCGTCAGAGCCGTCTTGACGAGCGCGGACATCGATGCGGCCTCAATGCCTTTGCCAGACACATCACCCAGAATCATGACGGCGCAGTCGTCGGGAAGACGGATGAGCGTATAGAAATCGCCGCCGACCAACGCCGAGTTCGTGGCCGACAGGTACACCGAATCGGTTGCGATACCCGGAACATCCCCCAGGGAATTTCTCATGCCGATCTGAAGGGTCTGAGCGATATGACGCTCCTCGCGCTTTTGAGATTCACCTTCGTAGATCAGTTCAAAGTCATGCGCCAAGTGCACCAAGTAGTCATATTCAAGGTCATCAATCGGCTCTTGGCTGCCATCACGAAGCAGTAGCGCGCGCGTCGTCGGGCTCTTCGCAACAGAAGCGGGAACAATTGCGTCGTTACTGTGCTTGCCATCACCCTTAGAGCGTGGTCGCCCCGCCTCGATGCCGGAGTCGACGTAGAGACCTTGACAAGGCAGACCATGCGCCCTAAGCCAGCCTCCCATAGGCATCGATTCGTCAACGCGAGTTATACGGACGTGTTTAAGGTCCTCGGCACTCGTACCGCCCAAAACAGATGCCTCAAAGCCATCAGGGCCAGCCCCCAGACGTGCCGCTGGCGCCGTCGTGGAAAAGAAAAGCTTCTCGGGATCGTCCGGCAAAGCAACGCGACTGCCGCCTTCAAAATCTATGACGTAGGAATCCAGACTGGCGTCATACTCAACAGGGCAAAAATGGCAGTTGAGCATATTGCAGATCTCGGACGATACCGCCTGGGTAGCCGCGACGGAATCGTCTAGAAAGGTAAACAACTCATCACGTAAGACATTGAGCGAGCGGCCAAGCTCGGCCGTGCGACGAGAGCGAAGACTCGATGCCATGCCGACCAGTTGGATAGACAAGTAATCGCAAATGACCTCGAGTACATTAACGTCATAGGCGAGCGGTGCCTGGGGGCGTTTCCAACCAACTTCCAGCACGCCAAGGATCTGCGTACCGTAAAAAACGGGAAGACAGATCTCGCTGCGGTACGGAGGCATATCCTGCATGCGCAACAGGTGCTTAGAACGATTGTCCAGGTCCATAAACATACCGGAGGCGGCCTTATCACCCTTAAGGTCCTGTTGAATCGACAAGCGACAGGCACGCGACTCACGAAGAACATACGTCGGAATGCCAGCGCCATACGGCAAAAACTCAGGCAGGTAGCTGTCGTACAGCTCCTTGGAAACACCGCGAAGTTTAAAACCGCCGCTCTCAGAAAAATAGATAGCAGCACCCGAAGCATCGAGCGTTCCTACAAGCTGGTTCAAAACGGTATCAAGTAGGCTGGGCAGCTCATCGGAGCCCACGGTACTCATAATGACCGAGAGCGTGCCAGAGAGGCGCTTGTTAGCCACTCTAAGCTCCGAAAGAGCACGCTTGAGCTGACGGTCGTGCGAATACTGTTCTTCGATGCTATGGAGCGCCACCAGGACACGTGGCGCGCGGCGCCCAAAGATGCGTGGAGGCGTTACGGAGCCCGCACGAACCAAGACGGGGATAAAGGAGCCGTCACTCAGCTTGAGCATCAGTTCGTTCTCGGAGCCATCAGTTTCAAATGGCAGACGATGTTCCGTCGCACGTTCAAAAGCGGACGAGTACAGGACGTCTTTAACATCTCCACCAATGACGTCGGCGCGTTCCTCGCGCATCAAACCAAGTAAGCGATTATTCACATGCAGAATGGTTCCGTCGAGCTCGCAGATGATGACAGCATCGCTCGTGATCTCGACTAGTTGGGCAACGTCTGCCCACTCGTTGCGTTCAAGCGTTTCCATCGTGGACCCCACCGTCTATCGGTAACAAAAAAGCCTCCGAAGAGGCTTCTCAAATGCGATGGTGTCGGAGGCGGGACTTGAACCCGCATGACCAAAAAGCGGTCACTAGCACCTCAAGCTAGCGCGTCTGCCAATTCCGCCACTCCGACATGCTATGTTGTTGATTCGCGGTTCGTTTTGTTAGACCCGCGCGTTTAACGAGGAAGATAATAACCTATGATTCGAGAACTGTGCAAGCACTTTTTTCAAAAAAGTTTACGAATTTGTAAATGTGCAGGTAAATCCGTGTGTCCGGCCCCGAATCGGTGTTGCCTCCCGGCGCGTCCTCGGGCATGAGCGATATTTTGTTGCGCACTTCGTGCTGCAAAATATCGCTCCCCCTGCGGAATGCGCCGGGAGGCAACACCGATTCGGGGCCTGCAAATACATACTTCAGGCACAGTTCTCAAACATGTTCTGGGAGCTGATGCAAATTTGGTGGCTCGGCTTTGCCGAGCCCTTATATGAGGAGGCCGGAGCTAAAGCTCCGGCCTCACTCAATTTCTCATCAGATTAAGTGAGCGATCGAGGAATCGCACTCCCCCTGCAGAGTTGCCGCAGGGCCCGCCCTGAAGTTATTTTTCAGAACACTCCGCAGGACGCAAGAAACCCCCGCCGCACGAAGTGCGCAGCGGGGGTTTCTTGCATGTCCGAGGACGTTCTGAAAAATACCTTCAGGGCGGGCCCGAACGATAACAACCGACTACAGGTCGATGTGCGATTCCTTGATCGGGAACGGCTCCGCGAAGTGGCACGCGCAGCAGTGACCAGGTGCAACTTCCTTAAACTCGGGAAGCTTCTCAGAGCAGATACCCTGAGCGATCGGGCAGCGAGTGTGGAAACGGCAACCGGTCGGCGGATCCAGCGGCGACGGCGGATCGCCAGCGAGGATGATGCGCTTGCGGGTCTTCTGGATATCAGGATCGGGAACCGGCACGGCAGACAGCAGCGACTGCGTGTACGGATGGTGAGGCTCGCTGTAGAGCGTCTTCCAGTCCGAAACCTCAACCATCTTACCCAGATACATAACGGCAACGCGATCGGAAATGTGCTGCACGACGGACAGGTCGTGAGCGATAAACAGATACGCGGTACCGAACTTGTCCTGGAGCTCCTTAAGAAGGTTCAGAACCTGGGCCTGAATGGATACGTCAAGTGCAGAGACAGGCTCGTCGCAGATAATCAGCTTGGGCTTCAGAGCGAACGCGCGGGCGATGCCGACACGCTGGCGCTGGCCGCCCGAGAACTCGTGCGGATAACGGTTGATGTGCTCGGGATTCAGACCGACGACGTCCAGCAGCTCGCGGACGCGCTCGATACGCTCCTCCTTGGTACCCACGCCATGAATGGTCATGGGCTCGGAGACGATCTCGCCGATGGTCATACGGGGATTGAGCGAAGCATAGGGATCCTGGAAGATGAACTGCATCTCGCGACGCATGTCCTTGATCTCATGCTTGCTCATCTCGGCAACATCTTTACCCTGGAAGAACACCTTACCGGCGGTCGGCTTGGTCAGGCGCATGATGGTGCGACCCGTCGTGGACTTACCGCAACCAGACTCACCAACCAGACCAAAGGTCTCGCCCGGATAAATCTCGAACGAAATGTCATTTACTGCAGAGACAACACGCTTGGAGAAGCGCTTGGCGAACATGCCGGACTCAGCGGGGAACTCCTTAGAGAGGTGCTCGACCTTCAGCAGCGGAGTACGCTCGTTGGTATCTGCCATTACGCCTCGCCTCCCTTCTTGGAATCCTTGCGCGTACGGGACGTCTCAGGAGCGTTCTTGAGGAACTCGGGGTCACCGGAGTAGTGGCACGCAGAGTAATGACCAGACTCGGTGACAACGCGCTCGGGGCGCTGCTTGCGGCACTTGTCCGTCGCATAGGGACAACGAGGCGAGAACACGCAGCCCTCAGGCAGGTTCATGAGCGAAGGCGGGTTGCCGTGAATCGGCGTAAGCGGCTTCTTCTCTTCGATGGCCTGCTCCGGGATGGAGCGGATAAGACCCCAGGTGTAGGGGTGGCGACTCTCGTAGAAGATTTCCTCAGCAGTACCGAACTCGACGGGACGGCCGGCGTACATAACCATGATCTTATCGGCCATATCGGCAACGACGCCCAGGTCATGGGTAATCATGATGATGGCGTTGCCGTTCTTCTCCTGCATTTCCTGCATGAGCTCGATAATCTGAGCCTGAATGGTAACGTCCAGAGCCGTCGTGGGCTCGTCGGCAATCAGGATATCGGGATCGCAGGCAAGAGCCATAGCGATCATGACACGCTGACGCATACCGCCGGAGAACTGGTGCGGATACTCATTGACGCGTTTCTCGGGCTCGGGGATACCCACGAGGTCCAAAAGCTCGGTAGCGCGCTTGAGCGCCTCCTGCTTGGAGTAGCCACGGTGCAGACGAAGGCCCTCGCCCACCTGCTTGCCGATCTTATAGACCGGGTTCAAGGAGGTCATAGGATCCTGGAAGATCATCGCGATGTCGTTTCCGCGAATGTGCTGCATCTCTTCCTCGGTCATCTCGAGGATAGAACGACCGCGATAGCGAACGTCGCCGCCCTCGATCTTTCCCGGAGGCATCGAGATGAGGCCCATGATGGTCATGGCGGTCACGGACTTACCGGAGCCGGACTCACCGACGACACCCAGGGTCTCGCCGCGATCGAGCGTGTAGGACACACCGTCGACAGCGCGAACGACACCATCCTCGGTATGGAAATACATCTTAAGGTCATCGACCTCGAGCAGATGCTGGCCCTCGGGAACCGGCTGGTCCTTCAGGTCCACATAGTTCTTGTTCTTCTTCATCCTTATGCGTCCTTCATCTTGACGTCGAGGGCGTCGCGCAGACCGTCACCCAGCAGGGTGAAGGCGAGCACCGTCGAGAGAATTGCCAGACCGGGCATGATCATCATCCAGGGAGCAGTCAGAAGATACTGCTGACCGTCCTGAATCATGGAGCCCCACGAAGGCGTAGGCGGAATAACGCCCATGCCGAGGAAGGACAGAGCGGACTCGGTCAGAATGGCGCCACCAATGTTCATGGTCGCGTAGACCACGATGGAGGCGACGGAGTTCGGGAAGATGTGACGCACTACGATACGAGCATCAGATGCACCCATCGCGCGCGCAGCGTCAACATAGTCGTTTTCTTTGACCGTCAAGATTGCAGAGCGGAAGACGCGCGCAATCGAAGGCCAGCCGAGAATACCGATGGCGATAAAGACGTTCTGAAGACCACGGCCGATAACGGCGATCATGGCGACAACGAACAGCACGTACGGGAACGCCAGGAAGATGTCCGCACAGCGCATGATGATCGTATCCCAGATCCCGCCGTAGAAACCGGCCAGAGCACCCATGACCAGACCGATCACCGTGGAGATCGCGGTGGCCATAATGCCGACGGACAGCGAAACGCGTGCACCGTAGATAACGCGGACGAGAATGTCGCGACCAAGGGCGTCGGTGCCAAACGGGTGCTCTGCACACGGAGCCAACAGCGACGTCTCGGCCATGGTGGTCGAGTCGGAAGCCGTCGGCGAACCGAGCCAGGGCTTAGCCCACAGATCTGCGGTCAGGGCAACCAAAACGACGATGATGATCCAGCAGACACCGATAACGGCGAGCTTGTTCTTGCGAAGACGCTTAAAAGCGTCACCCCACAGCGTGCGGGACTTGGCGGGAGCAGATGCGGCCTTGGTGGCGGTAGCCTGCTCCTGAGACTGAGAATCAGTTTCCTGCATGAGACGTACCTCCCTTAGGCCTTATCCGACGGACCGCCAAGGCGGATGCGCGGGTCGAGGAATGCATAGCTAATGTCGACGAGCAGGTTAATCACCATGACGACGACGACGATGAGCGTAACGCCGCCCATAACGATGGGCCAGTCACGCATGCTAATGGCGCGATAGACCTCATAGCCGATACCGGGCCAGTTAAAAACCGTCTCGGTCAGGATGGCGCCCGAAAGCATGCCACCAAAGTCGACACCAATATAGGTAACGACGGGGATGAGTGCATTCTTAAGCGCATGCTTGACGATGATCGCGCGATTGGAGAGACCCTTGGCCTTTGCCGTACGGATGTAATCCTGGTTCATGACGTCAAGCAGCTGCGAGCGCATAATGCGGGCGGCATAAGCGGTCGAAACCGAAGCCAGCGTAATGGTCGGAAGCACATAGTGCATCCAATCCTGATACTGAGAGCTGGAACCGCCGGCACCCGAGATCGGCATGGAGATTGCACCGCCCGTAGCGTCCTTGAGGATGACGCCAAAGAACAGCTGCAGCAACATACCGAGCCAGAAGGCCGGGACCGCAACGAGGATCGACGTGGTGAGCGTTACCAAAATATCCCAGAAGGAATAACGCTTTACCGCCGAAATGATACCCGCACCGATACCCATGATTGCCTCGAGCACGATGGCGCACGCGGCAAGTTTGACCGTATACGGATACTTCTGGGCAAAAATTTCCGTAACCGGCAGCTTGCGCTGATACGAATTGCCCAGATCGCCATGAAGCAGGCCGTTCATGTAATACAAGTAACGGTCCACGAGCGACGTTTGAACGGGGTCGCCGTTCTCGTCAAGGATCGCGTTGCCGTCCTCGTCCGACTGGACCAGGTGATAGCGGACGCGAAGCTGAAGCTCCACCTCGGGGGACAGAGCCTTGTCTCCACCGATCAGCTTGATCGGATCTCCCGGCACGATATTCTGAAGGGCGAACAGAATCAGCGTAACGCCCAAAAATACCGGGATGAACTGAAGCACACGTTTAACGATGTACTTACCCATACCACTCCCCTATCTAGGGATTAACCTAAATGGGATGCCGATCGCCAGACCGGCATCCCAAAATTACCATCAGCCAGTTTACCCCAGGTTAGGGAGAACTGTATGTTTCCCATGAGGTCTACGTAAATACTTGACCCTCACGGAAGCTGCAAACTCTTAGGCGAGCTCAGCGGTACCCAGCTCAGCGTGCTTCTGCGGATCGACATAGAGGTGCTTGATGCGATCGGAGCCGACGATGGTGTGCGTGTAGAACATCACCGGGATGACCGGGCAGTCGGCAGCGACCATAGCGTCGGCCTCCTGCATCTTAGCAACGCGCTCTTCGTCGTCAACCGTGGTGCGAGCCTCGTTGACCTTGGCGTCGAACTCGGGGTTGTTGTAACCGGAGCGGTTGTCGCCACCGAGGGAGTCGGAGTGGAACAGCGGATACAGGAAGTTGTCCATAATCGGGTAGTCGGCAATCCAACCCAGACGACCGAACTGATAGTTAAAGTTCTGGTACTGCTCGAGCAAGGCAGACCACTCAGGGGTATCGGAGACAGCGGTAACGCCAACCTTGGCGAGGTCACCGATGATGGACTCCATGATCTCCTTGTGGCCACCATCCTGGTTGTAGGAAAGGGTCACGTTAATGCCACGATCGCCGTTAGCGCCAGCGGGAGCAACCTTGTCCAGGTACTCGTTAGCCTTGTCGACGTCGTAGGCGCAGAACTCCCATGCGCCCTCCTTGTAGCCATCGATGCCCGGAGGAACAATGCCGTCGGCGGGGGTACGGGTACCCTTGAAGATAGTCTTGCAGATGGCCTCACGGTTGATGGCCAGGGAGATACCCCTGCGCAGGTCGGCGTTGTTAAACGGCTCGGCCGTGTTGTTGCAGGTCAGGTAGTAGGTGGAAGGCTCGGAGCCGAGCAGCATGCGCTCGCCGTCACCCATGGTGTAGCCGTCCTTGGACACGCCGCGATCCTTCTTGGCGGCGTCGATCTGAGCAACGGGAACGTCGCAGACATCGAGGTTACCGGCCTGGAACTCCTTGTAAGCGGTCTCCATGTCCTTGATGACCTGGAAGTGGATGCCATCGATCTTGGCCTTGTCGCCATAGTAATCGTCGAACTTCTTGAGGTTGATCTCCTGACCATCCTCCCACTTGCCGTCCATCATGAACGGGCCGTTACCGACCGGTGCAAGGTAGAAGCTCTTGGCATCGGACTCGGCGCACTCGGGAACCGGGGCCAGAGCCGGGTGAGAGGCGACGAAGGGGAAGTCGGCGTAAGCGGAAGACAGCTTGACGACGAGGGTCTCATCGTCGGGGCAGGTAACACCGCTGAGTTCAGTAGCGTTACCGGCAAGCAGATCGTCATAGCCCTCGACCATGGAAAGGTGATAGGAGACCTCGGAAGGGCCATACTCGGTAGCGATGGCCGACTTGGTGTTGACCAGACGCTCCCAACCGAGCTTGAAGGACTTGGAGGTAACGTCGTCACCGTTGTGGAACTTGGCCTTCTTGATCTTGAAGGTGAACTCGGTGGCGTCGTCGTTGGCCTCGAAGGACTCGCAAGCCAGCGGAACGATCTCGCCCTTCTCGGCGTCATAAGAGGTCAGAGCGTCAAAGAGCTGGTACTCGACCTGAGTGCCCTGGTCCTCCTGGACATTGTAGGGGTCGATGCAGACCGGGTTGTTGATGTAGAAGTTCAGCGTCGAACCGGACTCAGAACCGGAAGCGTCGCCGCCCTTCTTGCCGCATGCGGCAAGAAAAGCCATGGAGCTCGCAGCAAGGGTACCGCCGACAAAGGCGCGACGACCCATAACGGGCTGGTGGAACATAGAATCAGCCATGCCATCCTCCTTATGAGATAGGACAAAGTAAGTTCGGTCGGGCAACGTCAAGACAGCCCAATCGAACCATTCAAACGCGGTCCGCCGTTTTGGCTGGTTATACAAAGCGGACCAACGTATTGCAATACAGTAGCGCATTTTATGCACGATTTGGGGCTAATTCCGGTTAACGGTCGAGATTTTCTTTAGTTGGGCGAAGTATATGAGGATATTTTGACTCTGTTACAAATATGTAAACAAAAAGGGTCCCGCACTTGCGGGACCCTTTTCAAGTATTTATGCGGCTCGTGATTAGTAGCCCACGATGCCCTGCGGGAAGAAGAACATGCACAGCACGACGCACACGGCAAACACGACAGCCATGATGACGGTCAGGCGGTCAAGGTTCTGCTCCATAACGCCCGTGGCAGAGCTGGAGTTATACAGCGAGCTGGCAATCATATCCGAAACGCCGGTACCCTTACCGGAATGCATCAGGACGAGAATCGTCAGCGCCACGGCAGAAACAGCCCAAACGACAAACAGAAGAATCTGGAACGGACCCATAGATAAGCTCCTTAATAGAACAGTTCAAACTCCAGTACTGTACCACAATCCCCCGCTCTCCCCTACCTGCCACTCAAGGACGGGGTGGAAATGGCAGAAATACCAAAAGGGGGGTTGTCCGGTTGTGGACAACCCCCTTGCTAGAAAACGGTATTTGTTTTCTATTAGGCCTCGGTAGCGAGCACGCGGCCCGTCATCTCGGCGGAAGGCTCAATACCAGCCATGGTGAGCATGGTCGGAGCGATATCGGAAAGACGGCCGTCCTCGATACCGGTGAGCTTGGCCTTCTCATCAACGATGATGAACGGCACGCGGTTGGTGGTGTGAGCCGTAAACGGATGCTTGGAACCGTCGGAAGCAACGTCAAACATGTGATCGGCGTTGCCGTGGTCGGCGGTAATCAGTGCAAAGCCGCCCTTGGCGAGAATCGCCGGGACAACCTTGGACAGGGCATCGTCAACAGCCTCAACGGCCTTAACGGCAGCGTCGAAGACACCGGTGTGACCAACCATGTCGCAGTTCGCGAAGTTCACGATGTAGAAATCAGCGCGATCCTCGTTGATGGCGGCGACGAGCTTCTCGGTAACCTCGGGAGCGCTCATCTCGGGTTGCAGATCGTAGGTAGCAACCTTGGGGGAAGCGACGAGCACGCGCTCCTCGCCCTCCTTGGGCTCCTCGATGCCACCGTTGAGGAAGAACGTCACGTGGGCGTACTTCTCGGTCTCGGCAGTGTGCAGCTGCTTCAGGCCATTGGCGGCGATAACGTCGGCCAGGACGTTCTCGGGGAACGTCTTGGGGAAGGCGACCTCGACGTCAAACGTCGGATCATACTCGGTCATCGTCACAAAGTGCGAAAGCTTGATCTGCTCGCGCTCAAAGCCGTCGAACTCCTTGTCCGTGAACACGCGGGTCATCTGACGAGCGCGGTCGGGACGGAAGTTGAAGAAGATGGCCGCGTCGCCCTCGTGAATGCCCTCGTTGTGGGCAGCGAAGGGCTCGACGAACTCGTCGCCGCGCGGGTCCTTCTCGTAGTAGGCCTTGATACCGGCAACGGGGTCGGTATCAGCATCGGACGCGTTGACCATGACGTCGTAGGCGCGCTGGATGCGCTCCCAACGATTATCGCGGTCCATGGCCCAATAACGGCCCGAGACGGTGGCAACGCGAGCGTCGCAACCGGTCTCCTCGGAGATCTTAGCCAGGAAGGCGCAGAACTCACTCATGTAGCCGGCACCGGACTGCGGGTCAACGTCGCGGCCATCCATGAAGGCGTGGACGCGAACGGTCTTGACACCGTGCTCGGCAGCCATCTTGACCAGAGCCTCGACGTGGTTCATGTGGGAGTGAACGCCGCCAGGGCTCATAAGGCCCATGAGGTGGAGAGTCTTGCCGTCAGCCTTGACATCGTCCATGGCCTTGACGAAAACCTCGTTCTTGGCGATGGAGCCGTCCTTGATGGCATTGTTGATGCGCGAAAGCTCCTGGAACACGATGCGACCGGCACCGATGTTGAGGTGACCCACCTCGGAGTTGCCCATCTGGCCGTCGGGAAGGCCCACGTCCTCGCCCGAAGCACCGAGCGTGGTGTGAGGATACTTCTCGTACAGGCCATCAAGGAAGGGCGTCTTGGCAGCGGCGACGGCGTTCTCGCCATCAGCCGGAGCCAGGCCGCAGCCGTCCATGATAATCAGGAGTGCAGGAAGATGACGTTGTGCCATATGTCCTACTCGCCTGCCTTGACGACCATAGAGGCGAAGTCGGCAGCCTTGAGCGAAGCGCCGCCCACGAGGGCGCCGTCAACGTCGGGCTTGGCGACGAGCTCGGCGATGTTACCGGGCTTGGCGGAACCACCGTAGAGAACGCGGATGCCGTTGGCGAGCTCCTCGCCGAACATCTCCTTGAGGGTCTCACGGATAGCGCCGCAGACCTCCTGAGCATCCTCGGCGGTAGCGGTCTTGCCGGTGCCGATGGCCCAGATGGGCTCATAGGCGACGACGACCTGCTTGGGGCAGGTGATCTCAAGACCAGCAAGGCCAGCCTTGACCTGGTTCACGACGTGCTCGACATAGGTGCCGGCCTCGCGGACCTCAAGGGACTCGCCGCAGCAGAAGACGGGAACAAGGCCGGCGGCAACGAGAGCCTTGGCCTTCTTGTTCTGGTCCTCGTCGGTCTCGTGGAAGTAGTCGCGACGCTCGGAGTGACCGATGATGCAGTAGGTGCAGCCAGCGGACTTGAGCATGTCGCAAGAGGACTCACCCGTGAAGGCACCCTTGGCCTCCCAGTACACGTTCTGTGCACCGAGGGCGATGGGGGCAGCCTGAATGCGGTCATGAACCGTGGTGATGTCGATGGTCGGAGGGCAGACGAGCACCTCGACGCCAGCCGGAACCTCGGGCAGAGCCTGAGCCAGCTCGTCGGCGAGCTTGGCGGCCTCGGCGACGTCGTTGTTCATCTTCCAGTTACCAGCGATAAGAAGGGTGCGATTAGGCATCGAGAAGCGCCTCCACTCCGGGCAGGGCCTTACCCTCGACGAGCTCCATGGAAGCGCCACCACCGGTGGAGATCCAGCTCATCTTGTCGGCCAGGTTGAACTTATTGACAGCTGCGACAGAGTCACCACCGCCGATGATCGAGGTGCAGTCAGCCTCGGCGAGAGCCTCGGCGATAGCCTGGGTGCCGTGAGCAAAGTTGTCAAACTCGAAGACGCCCATGGGGCCGTTCCAGAACACGGTCTTGGCGCCCTTGACAGCCTCGGCATAGAGCTCCTCGGTCTTGGGACCGATGTCCATACCCTCACGATCGTCGGGGATAGCGTCGGAAGCAACAACCTCGGGGACAGCGTCCTCGCCAAAGTGATCGGCAACACGGTTGTCGATGGGGAGTAGGATCTTGACACCCTTCTCCTCGGCCTTCTTGAGCATCTCGCCGGCGCGCTCGACCCAGTCCTCTTCCTTGAGGGACTGACCAACGGTCAGGCCCTGAGCCAGGAAGAAGGTGTAGGCCATGCCGCCACCGATAATCAGGGTGTCAGCGGAGTCGATGAGGTGATCGAGAACACCGATCTTGGAGGAAACCTTGGAACCGCCGACGATGGCGACGAAGGGACGCTCAGGCTCGGCGAAGATGCCGGTCAGCGTGTCGACCTCCTTCTCGAGCAGGAAGCCAGCGACGGCAGGCAGGTAAGCGGCGGGGCCCACGACGGAACCCTGGGCGCGGTGAGCGGTGCCGAAGGCATCGAGAACGAAGACGTCGCCATAGGAAGCGAGCTTCTTGGCGATCTCGGGATCGTTCTTCTTCTCACGCTTGTCAAAACGGACGTTCTCGAGAACGAGGACCTTGCCCGGCTCGACGGCGGCGACAGCCTCAGCAGCCTTCTCGCCGTAGGTGTCGGCGACAAAGGCAACGTCGAGACCAGAGAGCTCAGCGAGTTTCTTGGCGACGGGCTCGAGGGACAACTCGGGCTGGAAGCCGGTGCCCTCGGGACGGCCGAGGTGGCTCATGAGGATGACGCGAGCGTTGTGCTCAACGAGATAGTTGATGGTGGGCAGGGCAGCCTTGATGCGGGTGGTGTCGCCAACGACGCCATCCTTGATAGGCACGTTAAAGTCAACGCGGACGAGAACGCGCTTGCCGTCGACATCGATGTCGCGGACGGTCTTCTTGGTAAAGGCCATGTTTGCTTCTACCTTTCGTACGTGTCTGCCTCCCATTACGGCAGACGATTTCTTATAAAAAGGGCGCGACCCTAGGGTGTAAGCCCTATAAGGCCGCGCCCTTCTTTAGACGCTCAACGAGCTATTCGCTAAAAGCTAAATTAAGCAACGAACTTCTCGAAGTACTTGATGGTGCGGACCATCTGAGAGGTGTAGGAGTTCTCGTTGTCGTACCAAGAGGTGACCTGAACGAGGGTCTGGCCGTTGCCGAGGTCAGAGCACATGGTCTGAGTGGCGTCAAAGATGGAGCCGTGGGTCTCGCCGACGATGTCGCGGGAGACGATCTGGTCCTCGTTGTAGGCGAAGGTCTCGGGGATGGTCTCGGCGTAGGCCTTCATGGCAGCGTTGACCTCGTCGACGGTGACCTTCTTGTCAACGACGGCGTAGAGGTTGGTCAGCGAGCCGGTCGGCGTCGGGACGCGCTGGGCGGCACCGATGAGCTTGCCGTTGAGCTCGGGGAGAACCAGGCCGATGGCCTTGGCAGCGCCCGTGGTGTTCGGGACGATGTTCTCGGAGCAGGCGCGGGAGCGACGGAAGTTGCCCTTGCGCTGCGGGCCGTCGAGCGGCATCTGGTCGCCGGTGAAGGCATGGATGGTGGTCATGATGCCGGACACGATGGGAGCGAAGTCGTTCAGACCCTTGGCCATCGGAGCGAGGCAGTTGGTGGTGCAGGAAGCAGCGGAGATGATGTTGTCCTCAGCGGTCAGCGTCTCATGGTTGACGTTGTACACGATGGTGGGCAGATCGCTGCCGGCCGGAGCGGAGATGACGACCTTCTTGGCGCCAGCGTTGATGTGGGCCTGAGCCTTAGCCTTGCTGGTGTAGAAGCCGGTGCACTCGAGAACGACGTCGACGTCGAGGTCGCCCCAAGGCAGGTTGTTGGCGTCGGCCTCCTTGTAGATCTTGATCTCCTTGCCGTCAACGGTGATGGAATCCTCGCCAGCAACGACCTCGTGATCGCGAGCGTAGTTGCCCTGCGTGGAGTCGTACTTCAGCAGGTAAGCGAGCATATCGGGAGAGGTGAGGTCGTTGATAGCGACGATCTCGGAGCCCTCATGACCGAACATCTGACGGAAAGCCAGACGACCGATGCGACCGAAGCCGTTAATAGCAACCTTTACTGCCATTGTGTCTCCTTTCGTAAGGCCCCCGCGAGCTACAGCGCCCGCCGTTGAGGCCCACAAACTAACCACTCGCCTAATATACCTTTTTTTTGACTTGAATTTCACGAGAATGCTCGAAATTGAAAAGCAAATTTACGTTAAAACGTTTTAAAGACTAAAATAGCAGCTAAATCCGTATATAAGTCGTTACTTCAAACTACCTGTTTGCTTCAATGAGCTTTTCAAGCCGTAAAACACGATGGTAGAGGGCTGACTTCGACAAGGGAGGGTCAGCCATCTCCCCCAAATCACGCAGCGACAGATCAGGATAGCGCTCGCGCAGGTCGCAAAAGACCGCCAAGGCATCCGGAAGCGCATCGCGAAGGCCACGCTGCTCGAGCTCGTCGATAAGCGCAAGCTGATGTTGGGCAGCACCGGCGCTTCTGGTTTGGTTGGCGAGCTCGGCATTCACGCGACGGTTCACATCGTTCTTAACCAACTTGACCGCGCGCGCCTCCTCAATCTCGGCAACGCTGCGCTTGGCACCAATCAGCTTTAATAGATGCTCGATTTCCTCGGCGCTCTTAATGTACACGGCATATGACCCCCGCCGTGCATTAACACGAGCATGGACCCCAATCTGCTCCAACAGATTGCAAAGTCCCTTGGCATATTGCTCGCCCTGCACAGCGATCTCCAAATGAAAATCGCCGCGCGGATCGGCCACGAAGCCGCCCGCGATGAGCGCGCCGCGGATATAGGCAAGTCTACAGCAAGGACGGGCAACGATATGTCGGGGTACGCCGGCGACAAGTCCTCCCCTACGGTCGAGGATACCCAGCAGAACCAAGGCCTTATCCAGGTCTGGCTGATCAGGCAAGGTGATGAGGTAGTTTCGAACCTTATGCAAGACAGATTTGCGGACGGTGAACTCCGTTTTGAGCTTAAGGATACGATGCGTCAGCGTGATCATCGTGCGCGCGACGGCTCCCGTCTCAGTCGCAACGGTCAAACGATACCGCCCAGAGCCGGCAAGGGAGAGCGTACCACTCACGCGCGTGAGGGCGGCGAGCGTCGACAAGTCGCAGTATTCACATTCGGGTGCGCAGCGCGCAAGCTCGTCGCGCACCTCAGCGGTAAACGACATGCAGGCCTATGCCTTCGTGTTGGCGCGCGACAGGTCGCGGTGGGAGATGCTCACATGATACTGAGCGCCTTCCAGGTAACGGGCCGTGGCCTCGGCAATGGCAACGCTGCGATGCTGGCCGCCCGTGCAGCCGATGGCGATAGAAAGCTGCGGCTTACCCTCCGCGATATAGCCTGGCATCACCGTATCGAGCAGCTGTGTCCAAGCCTTCCAAAACTCCTGCGTCTTGGGATGGTCCAGAACAAAATCAGAGACCTTTTTATCGAGACCGGTCATCGTGCGCATCTCGGGATCGTAGAACGGATTGGGCAGGAAGCGGACGTCGATCATAATGTCCGCCTCGACGGGCATGCCGTGCTTAAAGCCAAACGAGAACACGTGGACGTCCATGAGCTGCTGGTCGGACAGCTCGGAAAATGCCATACGTAGCTTGTTGCGCAGCGCAGAGGTACGCAGACGGCTCGTGTCGATAATCATATCGGCTCGGTCGCGCACGCCCTGCAGCTGAAGGCGCTCGCGCTGAATGGCATCGGCCGTAGTCTCCCCCGGCTTGGCAATGGGATGACGGCGGCGATTTTCGCTGTAGCGACGAATCAGCACCTCGTCAGAGGCCTCGAGAAACACGATGTCACAGCTCATCTCGCGCTCCTCGAGTGCGGCAACGGCATCGAGCAGCTCATCGAACAAGCCCTGGCTGCGCAGGTCGCAGGTGACGGCAAGATGCCTGCCCACGCCCGTATTGATGCCGACGAGTTCGGCAAGCTGGGCGATCAGACGCGGAGGCAAGTTGTCGATGCAAAAGTAGCCCATGTCCTCGAACACATGCATGGCCTGCGTTCGGCCCGATCCAGACATTCCGGTGATGATGACGATATCGGGGATGCGCTCCGAGCGCTCCGCCGCATCCATGGCATCTCCCTTTTGCATGTGCGCCTCCTAAAACAAGCGCGGGACCCGGCCAGCGGATCCCGCGCGATCAATTGCCTTTATTGAGTATACCGCCCCGAGCGGATACGAGGCCTGTCTTACGCCTCAAGCGCAGCCTTGAACCAACTTGTAATACTCGTGGGATGCGTGATGGCGGTGCCGACGACAACGGCCCAGGCGCCAGCATCGATCGCGGCGCGAGCCTCCTCGGGCGTGTGCACGCGGCCCTCGCAGATGATGGGAAGACCGGGGAATTCCTCGGTCGCCTGACGCAGGAGCGGCAGATCGGGGCCATCGGCCATGGTGCAGTCGATGGCAGCGACACCGTGAGAAAGCGTGGTAGATACCAGGTCGAAGCCCATATCAACCGCACGGCGAATGTCCTCGATGGTGGCACAATCCGCCATCAGGAGCACACCCTCCTCGTGCAGCGGGCGGAAGGTATCCTCGACCGACTTGCCGTCGGGACGCGGACGATCGGTGGCGTCGATCGCCACGATATCGGCACCCGCAGCAACGCAGGCGCGAGCGTGACGCAGCGTCGGCGTGATGTAAACGCCCTCGTGCCCATCCTTCCACAGGCCGATAACGGGGACCTCACAGCGACCCTTAATGGCGGCAATGTCGGCAAGGGCCCGGCCGGGAAAGGCGTGAAAGAGG